>JAMOSO010000063.1 GCA_027063065.1 Planctomycetota bacterium
CTGAATAATTATATATAAACTATGGATATAACCATAGCTGTCGATGCGATGGGAGGTGATTTTGCTCCCATCGAAGTCGTCAAAGGTGCTTTAGAATCACTTTCTATTGACTCTAAACTTAAAATAATTTTGGTTGGTCACCTAGAAACTATTAAATCTATTTTAAAGCAAGAATCAGGTCAAGATAACCATCCAAAAATAGAAATAATTCATGCTTCTCAAGTGATAGGTATGGATGAAACTCCTGTCAAAGCATTAAAAACTAAAAAAGATTCCTCTATTGCTGTAGCTGCGCGTTTAGTCAAAGAACATAGGGCTCAAAGTTTAGTTTCACTTGGCAATACTGGTGTTTTAGTAGCCTCGGCTACATTGACATTGCGTCATTTAAAAAAAGTTAAACGTTGCGGTATTGCTGTTCCTTTACCAACACTTGGTGGCAATCCATGTATTATGATGGATATGGGTGCTAATGTTAATTGTAAGGCTGAGAATCTTTTACAATATGCACAAATGGCTTCTATTTATGCACATGAGGTTTTTGGCGTTAAAGAACCAAGAGTTGGTTTATTAAATGTTGGCGAAGAAACAGAAAAAGGCAACGATTTAGTTAAAGAAAGTTTTGGATTGTTACAAAATGCCAACATTAATTTTGCTGGCAATGTTGAAGGTCGCGATATATATACTGGCGAATACGATGTAATAGTTTGTGATGGCTTTGTAGGTAATGTTGTTTTAAAAACCAGTGAAGGATTGGCATCTATGATTATTAAAGCATTGAAAGATAATTTAAAATCAAGTATGCGTACTAAATTAGGCGCAGCTTTATCAATGCCAGCATTTAAACAATTAAAAAAACAGTTAGATCATACCGAATGGGGTGGAGCTATAGTTTTAGGGTTAAATGGAACGGTGATTGTAGGTCATGGTTCTAGCAAATCAAATTCTGTTAAAAATGCCATTAAGTGTGCTCATCAATCCATTAAATATTCTATTAATGATAAAATTATCGAGGAACTATCTGTATGAAAAAACTTATAATATTTCCAGGGCAAGGTGCGCAAATTGTTGGAATGGGTGCTGATATTTGTCAAAAATTTAATTATGCTGCTGAAATGGTCAATAATGCTAATGATATTTTAGGTTATGATATTAAAAATATATGTTTTAAAGGACCTAGTGAAATTTTAGGACGCACTGAACATGCACAAGCGGCAATTTATTTGACATCAGCTATAATTTTTGAAGTTGTAAAACGCGAAATAGGCTGGGGTGAAATAGGTACAGTAGCTGGTTTAAGTTTAGGTGAATATTCGGCATTATATGCCGCGGGATGTATAAGTTTTGAAGATGGCTTAAAATTAGTTAGAACACGTGGAAAATTAATGCAAGAAGCAGGTAATTTAAATCCTGGAACAATGGCATCGATTTTAAAATTAAGTGATGCTGAAGTTATAGAAATTTGTGAAAAAGCAAATGGATATGTTGTGCCTGCCAATTTTAATTGTCCTGGACAAGTTGTAATATCTGGTGAAATTGATGCAGTTGCCAATGCTATTGAAGTTGCTGCAAATTATAAATGTCGCGCTATGCCATTAAATGTAAGCGGTGCGTTTCATTCTAATTTAATGAAAAATGCAAGTGCAGATTTAGCTAAGGCAATTGATGATGTAGAGTTTAAAAATCCAGAATGTCAGTTTATTGCTAATGTCAGTGCCGAATTTGTATCAGATAAAGAAGCTATTAAACAAGGCTTAATAAAACAATTAACAAAATCAGTTTTGTGGTCTCAGTCTATGCAAAATTGGATTGATAAAAATCATGAATATGAAATATACGAAGTTGGCCCTGGTAAAGTATTAGCAGGTTTAATGCGCAAAATAGATAAAACTAAAAAAGTAACATCTTTAAATTCAATTGAAACATTATCTGAAATAGGTATATCTTAAATTTAAATTTACTTTGAAATATATTCAAAATAAATTTTTATCAAAATATAGTGAAAATTATTAAGTTTTAGTTATAATTTGGCAACTTTATTATTTTATAATTATATTTTTGTTTGGAGAGACTTATGTCTTCAGTTAAAGACCGTGTTATTGATATCGTTGTAGAACAACTAAGTGTTGATCGCGATAAAGTTACTGATTCAGCTTCTTTTATAGATGATTTAGGTGCAGATAGCCTTGATACTGCAGAATTAGTGATGGAATTTGAAGAAGAATTTGATATTGAAATTCCAGAAACTGAAACCAACATCAAAACAGTTGGTGATGCTGTAAGTTATATTGAAGCTAATTCTTAGGAAATATATTGTGGCAGAAAAAGTAGTTATTACTGGTTTAGGCCTTATAACGTCATTAGGTCATCAGGTTGAAGATGTTTGGTCTGCAATCTTAGATGGAAAAAGTGGCATTGCTGAAATAACTCAATTTGATACAAGTGATTTCTCTGTTCATTTTGGAGGAGAAGTCAAAGATTTTGATATTACAAATTGGATAAGCAAAAAAGAAGCTAAGCGTTTAGATCGTTATGTACATTTTGCTGCCGCTGCATCTTTAGATGCTGTTAAGGATTCAGGACTTGAACTTAAAGACATGGATCCAACTAGAATTGGAGTTGTTTACGGTTCTGGAATTGGTGGCATTATTGAAATGGAGCAACAACATACTAGATATTTAAATAAAGGTGCCTCTAAAATTTCTCCATTTATTATTCCTAAAATGATGGCAAATTCTGCAGCTGGTAATATTTCAATATTACTTGGTGCGTCTGGCCCTAATTTTTCTGTTGTTACTGCTTGTGCAGCTGGTTCTCATTCTATAGGTCAAGCAGCAGATTTAATACGTAATGGTGTATCTGATATTGTGGTTGCCGGAGGTTCAGAAGCTGCTATTTCTCCACTTGGTTTAGGTGGGTTTTGTAGTTTAAAAGCACTTTCAACACGCAATGATGATCCAACTACTGCTTCAAGACCATTTGATTTAAATCGCGATGGTTTTGTTATGGCAGAAGCTGGAGGAACAGTTATTTTAGAATCTGAAAGTCATGCAAAAGCTAGAGGTGCAAAAATCTATGCTGAATTGGCAGGTTTTGGAATGTCAGGTGAAGGTTATCATATAACCCAACCAAATCCAGATGCTAACGGTTGTATTCGTGCGATGCAAATGGCAGTTGAAAGTGCAGGTTTAGCATTGACTGATATTGATTATATTAATGCGCATGGAACAAGTACTTATTTTAATGACAAAACTGAAACTTTTGCTGTTAAAAAATTATTTGGTGATCATGCTAATCATTTGGCAATGAGTTCTGTTAAATCGCATATGGGGCATTCTTTGGGTGCTTCAGGAGCAGTAGAAGCAGCTATATGTGCATTAGCGTTACGTGATCAAAAAATGCCACCTACTATTAATTTGACAACTCCAGATCCAGAATGTGATTTAGATTATGTTCCAGGTAAAGGTCGTGATGCCAGATTAGATGCTGTGATATCTAATTCGCTTGGTTTTGGCGGTCATAACGCTTGTCTTTGTATTAAAAAATATCAAGATTAATAATTAATGGAGTAGATTAATCTACTCCATTTAATAAAATGATTTTAACTGGAAAACAAATTCAAAAAGAGATAACTAAAGGCAATATAACTATTGATCCTTTTGAATTTAGTCGTATTAATCCAAATAGTTATAATTTATCATTGCATAATAAATTGTTGGTTTATAAAAATAATCAACTAGATATGAAAACAGCTAATGAAACTCAAGAAATTATCATACCTGAAGAAGGATTATTATTAGAACCAAATCGTTTATATCTAGGCAGATCACAAGAGTTTACAAAAACGCATAATCTAGTCCCTATGTTAGAAGGGCGTTCATCGATTGGTCGTTTGGGCTTGTTTGTGCATATTACAGCTGGTTTTGGTGATGTGGGTTTTAAAGGTTATTGGACATTAGAAATCTTTTGTGTACAACCTATTCGAGTTTATGCTGGTGTTGAAATTTGCCAAATTTATTATCATGATATAAAAGGTGAAGTAGAAGAATATGCCAGTGGTAAATATCAAAATAACCACGGTATTCAACCAAGTCTATTATATAAAGATTTTAAATAATTATTTAAATAAAGTTTTTACAACTTGCTTTATTTCTTGAAAATTATTAACTGTTTCATCAGCTTTTAAATTATCTGTATGTCCAATACCAAAATTACAAAATATACTTGGAATATTAGCGTTTTTAGCTGTATTTAAATCAGTATGGTGATCACCAACCATAATCATTTTATCAATCGGTGTATCAAGTATATTACTTAAATGTTCGACCACAAGTGGGTTTGGTTTTTTTACACTTAATGTATCTCCACCAATAATAGCTTTAAATAAATGACTCATATTTAATTGATTTAAAATAATTTTTGCAATTTCTTCGCCTTTGTTAGTTAAAACAGCTAGCTTATAATTTTTAGATAATTCATTTAAGGTTTCAATAACATTATCATAAGTTACGGTATGCACAGTACAATTTTTGCGGTAAAAATCTAAAAATATTTGTAATGCTTGTTTTAGATCATCATCGCTTGCCCCTGCTTTTAATATGCTTCTTTTAATAAGTAATTGTACTCCATCACCGACATAAGAAAGTATCTCATCAATTTCTAAATTAGCTAAATTTAGGCAACTTAAAGCATGATTGACTGCTATGGCTAAATCCTTACCAGAATCAATTAAAGTTCCATCTAAATCAAATAAAATTGCATATTTATTATTCATATTATTGTTGCTGCTTAATTACTTTTTTAATTTTAAAATCATCAGGTTGTTTAACATATCCAGTAGTATAAAAACCTATGTTTTTTTTATCTTTACTAATAGCAAAAAAGGCATTATTAGTTGCCGGTTTTAAAATATTATTTTGCTTTTGTCGCCATAGTTGATTTCCGTTTTTATCTAATGCTATTAAATCATTATCTTTAGATAAACCTATTAAATTATCTTTATTAAAACAAATTGGATTTTCAATTAAATTTGTATGGTATAATTTTTTACCTTTATTGGTTATTACATCAACACCTTTAAGCAATGAAATGGCAATAAAACCATTTGCCAAAAGAGGAGATTTATATTTTGGTATTCCCATAGGGTATGACCATTCAACTAGCATAGAATGACGATTGAGTGCATATAAAGTATTATCATCAAATAATTGAAATATTGTATTTTCTTGTACTAAAGGAGAATGTAAAGGTTTAAACCCTGGACGGCTAAATTTTAAAGTATGACCTCCACCAGAAAGAGCATCAATTCTGGTTAAATCGCCACTATTATCAGAATAATAAATATGTGGCGGCACTATTAATAATGGACCACTTAAGTTATGCAGTGGTTTAACTATCCATTGAGCAACTTTTTTTAGCCAATTAGTACCAATTTTTTCAGTTAATAAATGACTTTGAATATGACTATTGGTAGTAGTAACAAATATATTTTGATTATAATATCCTATTCCATTAATTGGTATAGATACATTTTGTAAATCACGTTGAATATTTAAGGTTTTACCACTAAATAAATCTGCTTCTATAATGGAATCACCAGAAGCATAATACAATCTATTATCAGAAATCCCAACTGGAAATTTTACTTCCATAGGTGTATTAATTACCCAATTAATAATACCTGTTTTATTGTTAATTAAATATAATAAGTTTGTTTTAGTAGTAACAAATACATATCCTTGTTGAAAATGGCAATTTGCTATGGTGTTGTTTCCTAATGGTAATTCCCAACTTTTTTTAACAATACTAGGTGATAAATTAACATTTTGATTGGTTTTAGGAAATTCATTAGGCATTTTAATATATTCTTTACCATATAATATTATTTCTGTTGGCAATGTTTTTTGTTTTTCTTTTTTATAATGAAATGAACAAGCGTTTAACATTATGGCTGAAAATAAAATTAGAGCAAGTTTCATAAAATCTCCTAAAAAAACATCATATAGTAGATGATGTGGCAATCTTATTTATTTCTGGAACAGTATATAATTTTAATTTAGATTTATCAGTTAAATTTACACCAGGACAATTGCATGTTGCATCTTTAAAGTCATTAGGATTAGTTAATGAAATTTTCCAAAAAGGATAAGTGCTACATTGTACAGGGCGCGCATTATAAATTTTACAGCGGTTATTATCTAAAAAGATACAATCGTAATTAGGTTTTTCAATAAGCGATATCTTGCCTTGTATATTGCGGGTATATTTTTGTATAAAATCGATTGTAGAAATTTGTAATTCTTGTGCTATTGCATTAATTTCATCTTGATTTAGCCAAACATATCCAGGTTCACCTGAACAACAGCCACCACAGCCTTGGCATGAAAACTTAATTCCATTTTTATACCAACAATTATCACTCATTTTTTAATTCTTCTAAAGTATTTGTAATATCTGATGCTCTTATATGGCGAATGCCACTAATTAATCCTGCAAAAGCATAGGCATTAAACATAAATGCAATAGCTACAGCATTAAATTTTAAAATAATAATTACTAATGCTACTAATATGATTAAAAAACCAAATGATTTATGACCACCTAAAATTTTATTACCAAAATGAGAATATGAAAAAGGGCTGACCATTAAAATACCCATTAATAATACTGATGGAGCTAATAACCAATCAATAAATGTACTTAAATAATGGTCGGGATATTTTAATTGAATTAATACAATACTTGCTAATGCTCCAGCAGCAGCAGGAGATGGCAATCCTTTAAATGTTTTGGTTTCACTACTAGAGGCACATTCAACATTATATCTGGCCAAACGCAAAGCTGCACAAAATACGTAAAATAATGGTATAATCCAACTTATTTTGCTATTTGGCGCACCTTGTTCTATTAAATAAGTTTTAATTAGAATTGCAGGAGCTACACCAAAGCATATTAAATCGGCTAGAGAATCCATTTGTTCACCAAATTTAGAACATTGATTGGTTAATCTGGCAATTTTGCCATCAAATGTATCAAAAACCATTCCTAAAAAAATCATCCAAGCAGCAACCCAAAGAGGCTTAGTCATTTGTTCACCACTATTAGTACAAAGTGCGATACAAACAAAACCTGCTCCAATGTTTCCCAGTGTAAAAATAGTGGGTAGGATTGGGACTGTTTTTAACTCTGATAAATGTTCTCTTGGGGTTTTAGAAGTCATAATTTAATTATTCTATCAAAGATTTATATAAATTGACATAGCTATAACTTTTAATTAAGTAATTTCCAAAAATTACCTTGTCTTTGTTGATTTAATTGTAAAGTTTTACCAGGTTGAAATAATTCTAAAATATTATTTACTAATATGGCTAAAGGTGCAACATCAATTTTAGTTGGGTCTATTTGTACAAATATATTAACTAGGTCTTTTAAACTACCGCCAATAATTTTAGATGTTGATTGTTTTTTTATCCAAGATAGTTGAGCGCAAATTAATCCAGCATTTAATATTTCATTATGATTATTTTTATCTATTTCATGATTATCAAGCATAGATTTATATTTTATATTTAAACTTGCCTGCCATACTTCACTAAAATTGGTACAACAAAATATCGATGTAAACCAGTGTTGTGATGCACTAATAATTGAGTTGTATATTGGTATCATTGATTTATCAGTATCTGGATCAAAATAACAATCGCCAAAGATAGCTCCATATTTTTCACAATAAAATGCGCGCGTTAGTTCTAATAAATAATTATATAAACTTGGATTGTATTGATTTTCTTTTGGAAAATATATTGTGTGAGTATGTTTATATGGATTTACAACTAATCTAAATCGATTACCTTGATGTATATTGATACATTGCCATTTTAATTGTGCTTTTAACGCTTGGATACGTTGTCTGTCAGCATGGTTAAATTTTGAGTCTAATTCCATATAAATAGTCTATGTTTATAAAAGATAAAGTCACTAAAAAAATCAATACAACAATTGTTTATTATATCCAAAAGGCATAAGTTTTATTTAACAATATTCTTCACTGCGTTTAGATATTGTTAATTCAGATTTATATTAAGATAAAATTAACATTAATTAATCCACCAGCTAAATGTGTTTGCATTTTAATGCATTGATTTTGTTTATTAAAAAATAACCTAAACCAAACATCATTTATTCTGTCCCGCAGTTTATATTTATATAATAAAATATTATTATTTTTTGTGATTGTAGTTTCTTTTGCATTGCCAAGAATATGGATTATTTGATGCAAATATACAAATTGATCAGGCTTTGTAGGTACGCTAGCATTAATAGTTCGCAATGATTGTATGATAGAAGCATTACCCAATGATTGACAAATAATTTTAAATTGTTTTGGAGGGATTAGCTTGGCAAAAGATGTTGAAAAATTAATTTTAAATAATTTTTTATTTTTAAAAAATAAGTAAGTATGCATAGTTGCTTTTTGAGGATTATTATATTTTTCAAATAAATATGCCCACATATTTGTTTGCGTACTATTATAAATATTATTTGGTGCAAATGTTAAATATAAAATATCATCAGTAGTTAAAGAAGGTTTTTTAAATATTAAAGAATAATTTTGATTTTTTTCATTAATGCTTAAATCAAAATTATTATTAAATTTAGATAATTGATTTTTAGTTTTTAATAATCTCCACCAAACACAACCTGATGTGATTACACATAAAATTATTAACAATAAAAATTTATAATTTTTGATCATTTTGTGTTTTCCAACGCCTATGCATCCATAACCAAATACTAGGTTTTTTGCGAATGATATCTTCTAAGGCTTTGGTGCATAAGTGGGTAGTTTTTGCTAAAGTTTCTTTGCGTGATGTGGTTAAATCTAATGGTATTTCTTTTTCTATAATAATAGTATAGCTTCCGTCTATTTCGCGATTGCCGTAAGCAATTAAAATAGGCGCTTTAGTTCGTTGTGCTAACAGTGGTACGAGTGGAATAGTCGAGGCTTTTCTACCAAAAAACATAGACATTATTCCTTCTTTACCGGCATCTTGATCCATTAATACAGTGACAATTTCGCCTTTTTTTAAAGCCTTTAATGAACCTTTGACAGCTCCCCATTTACTGATTATATTTCCACCAAATTTTTGTCTTATTTTATTAATCCAGATATTTAAATAAGGATTATCTATGGGGCGTGCTATAGCGTTAAATGGTAAGCCATCTAATGCAGATAAAAGTCCAGTTAATTCCCAATTGCTGATATGGCCTGTGGCAATAATTACCCCATTGCCTTTAGCTAATGCTTGATTTATTAAATCTTTATTAATAAATCGAACTTTATTTTTATATTTTTTATATATTTTATTTAAGTTAAATAATTCAATTATAGAAATACCTAAAGATATATAATTATCTTTGGCTATTTTGATAATTTCATTTTTATTTTTTTCAGGAAAGCTAATCGATAAATTTTCAATGGTTCGTTTATAGTGTTTGTTATCAATTGTACGGTATAACCATCCTAATATTTTTCCTTTAGTATTGACCCAACTTAATGGGCCAATACTACTTAAGCTTGCAATAAATCTTAAGATTAAATAAGTGACTAAATAAAATGGTTTACTACGGCTAAATTTAGACATTATTTATATTTAAAAATTATTTGTTTTGTTTTTTATAATTGCGTTTGTTAGCGTTGCGACCAGAAGAAATTTTACCTGTACCAGATCCCAATTTAAATGAACCGTCACTATATTTTTTACTATGTTTTTTAATATTTTTTTTAGCTGGTGCTTTTCGTTCTGCAGCTGTACGTCTAATAGCTGGTCTAGCTTCAGTGGATGAGGGCTTATCGGCAGCAGAGCGTAACATGGAAAGTTCTTTTGCAGTTAATTCTCTGTATTGCCCTTGTTTTAATTTGCCTAAACTCAACTTGCCTATTTGTATTCTAGTTAGTTTGGTTACTTTTAAGCTGAGGCGTCCAAACATTCGTCTAATTTGACGGTTTAAACCTTCTTCAATTGTAATATCAACCATTGTACTTTTAGGATTTGACTTTTTAATATAGGCTTTTGAAACACGTACCTTTTTACCATCAATCCATACACCAGCTCTTAATTTGTCTATTTCGGTACCGCTTACTTTACCAGATAAAATTACGCGATATGCTTTTGGAATATGTGTAGATGGATGAGTTAAAGTTCTGCAGAGTTCACCATCATTGGTCATAATTAATAATCCTTCAGATTCTTTATCTAAACGACCAACATTATATAATCTAGCTCCAAACTCAGGAAACAAATCTATAATAGTTGCTCGGCCTTTTTCGTCGCTGGCCGAACAAACCACACCTTTAGGTTTATAAACAGCAAAATATAATTTGTCTTCTGGTTTAACAACAATCCCATCTAATATTACTTCGTCTTTTGCGGTATCAACTTGATATGCCAAATCAGTGATAATTTTACCGTTGACCATAACTTTACGGTCTGTAACTAGGCCTTCACATTTGCGTCTTGAGGCGACTCCAGCCGAAGCTAAAAATTTGGCAATTCTTATTTGCATATTACATTAAACCAGGAATATTCATCCCGCCTGTTACTTTGCCCATTTCTTTTTCTGCTAATTCAGAAGCGTTTTTCATTCCTTGGTTTACAGCTGCTAGAATTAAATCCTCAAGCATTGTAACATCATCAGGGTCTACTACTTCCTTATCAATTTTAATATTTAATAATTCTTGTTTTCCACTTACTTGTACATTAACCATGCCACCACCTGCACTGCCTTCAACAACTCGTTTTGCTAAATCTTCTTGTACTTGTCCCATTTTTTTTTGCATTTGTTGGGCTTGCTTCATCATATTGCCCATGTTCATTCCACGCATATTTACTCCTTATTTATTTCAGTGATATTAATTATATTACACTTAAATGTGTTTTTTAAATTTTGTATATTTTTATTTGTATCTATTTTATTTAATAAAGTATTTGCACTACTAGTTGTCTTATCTATTTGTTTAATATCTATAGGTTGAGGTGTATTATCATTCCATGGCAAATCAACGTTTTCTGTATTTGGCAGGTTAACCAGTGGTGCCGATCGCGATGTAAATTTAATTTTTGGTTTAGATTCAATTGGTTTTTCTATTGGCGGTTTGACTTGTTGTTGTAAGTCTAAAACAGCATCATCACCATATATAGCTTTAAGAGATATTTCTAGTTTATCTTTGCGAGCTAAAAATCTTTCCATTTTAAATAAATCAGCATCTTTTATAGTAAATGTATGCAGATTATCTTGATTAGTATAAGTGGCTTGTTGTATTAATTTCGCAAATGAGGGATAGCGTTCAGATACTTTATTAATAAATTTATTTAATGGATTTAAGTTATCAGAATTATTATTTGTACTATGCGGTTTTGTGGTATTGGGGCTTATTTGATAAGAATTATTAGTATCTTCTTTAACGCTTGTTGGTATTTGTAGTTTGACTGATTCTGTCGAAGTGATATTTGGTTCACTTATCTTGTCGGTTATTTTATTATTATGTTTGGTGAGATCTATTGCAATTTTTTTTTTTCCGCTGACAATATCGCTAAGAGC
The DNA here is from genome assembly GCA_027063065.1 of Planctomycetota bacterium. Lineage (GTDB taxonomy): Bacteria > Planctomycetota > JAMOSO01 > JAMOSO01 > JAMOSO01 > JAMOSO01. The sequence continues at coordinate 11,599 of JAMOSO010000063.1, forward strand.
CATAATATTTTCTATACGTGTACATCTGATAATAGCCATTTCCAAAGCTATATGGGCTTCTGGATATAAATGGGCTTCACTGCGTGATTTATTTAAAATTTGTAAAGCATAGATAGCACTTTCTTGGCTCCAATGTATTGAACGTATCTCATCTAATTGATTGGGAGTGAGATTAAACATTGTTTCCATACCTATAGGATTTTCAGGTATAATCATTAATGCGCGAAATAAATCAATTAGTTGATTAAAAATTTGATCTACTGCAATTCCAGCGTTTAATAATGAGTTTATATTTTCTAAAGCTTTACCACCTTGTTTTTCAATTATATTTTTGCCGATAGTAAAAGTTTTTTCAAAACTAAGTGCCCCAGTCATAGACGTTACAGTTTCAATTGTAATTTTACCATTGGCATATACAATTGCTTGATCTAATAAAGTTAAAGCATCGCGGATAGACCCAGCTCCAGCTCCAGCAATACTTAATAACGCATCTTCATCGCAAGTTAAATTTTCTTGTGTTGCAATATATTTAAGATGCTTAGCAATTTCATTGGGTGGTACTAATTTAAAATCAAATCGTTGAGTACGGCTACGGATTGTTTCGGGTACTTTTTGAATTTCGGTAGTGGCAAAAATAAATTTAACATGTGCAGGTGGTTCTTCTAATGTTTTTAATAAGGCATTAAAAGCTGGCGTAGAGAGCATATGTACTTCATCAATGATATAAATTTTATATTTTGCTGAAGCAGTTGCAAATTTAACATTATCGCGTAAATCACGGATATTATCGACACCGTTATTGCTTGCTCCGTCAATTTCGATAACGTCCATATTATTGCCAGTTGTGATTGATACGCAGGCATCACATTTGCCACAGGGAGTGGCTCCTGGAGAAACAGTACAGTTTAAACTTTTGGCTAAAATACGAGCAGTAGATGTTTTACCAACACCGCGCGGTCCACATAACATTAAAGCATGTGATACGCGATTTTGTATTAGGGCATTGGTTAAAGTTGTAGCTATTGCACCTTGCCCAGCTAAATCAGCAAGTATTTGGGGGCGATATTTGCGTGCAAGAACTAAGTATGACATTAATGCTCCGCGACCAAAAGAAAAAAGGATGACTGGCTCCAGCCAGGCAACCTCACTGCACCCGGTCAGAAATGCTTAGGGCTGCTCCAATCAAGGCCTGACCCGGTTCACACTCTGCCGCTGCGCGAGACCCAGCGTTCAACGCCAGCCACCCAGAAAAATTACAGAAAAAATATTATAAATTATGATTTTGTAAAAGCAAGATTTGAATTAAGCCATACTAGGAATTAGCCCAAAATCTCTAGGGATACCAGGAAATAGCTTTTCTTTAAATCTGCGATCATTATCTTTTGTTTCTTGACTTAGACCTTCAGATAATTCACGCATACATGTGCCACACATACTGCCAGGCTGCTTTAAATAACTGCCCATATTGCACCAAATGCCAATCATAAATTCATCTTTTCCTAAAACGCCATTATCACAAGTAGTACAGCAATTAAGCTCTGTTTTATAATTATAACGACTTATTAAAAAGTTTTGCATATGAGCCATACTTTCTTGACTGTATCCTGTTTGATGTTTGCTAGCACAGTCAAAACAGACTGCCATTTCCATAGTAGATTCTGATTGTTTATTAAAAACTTTTTGGATTAAATAAAAATCACAAAAATGTAAAGGTACTTCACACATTAAACATTTTTCAAATGGTTTTTTATCAAAGTCACAAAATAATTCCGGAGGAATATTATCTGTGGGATATTTTTCAAAAAATTGTTTTAATATTTTACGATCCATAAGCGTCCATCGACATGGAATAAGGGAAATGGTCGGGGCGACGAGATTTGAACACGCGACCTCCTGCACCCAAAGCAGGCGCTCTGCCAAGCTGAGCTACGCCCCGACAATGTGCAAGAATATACAAAATTGGTTTACTAATAGCAAGCTATATTTATAAATAAAAAATAATATCTTCTATATATATTTAAATATGTGCTATTTTACTTAGATATAAGTCTATTATATAAGTCTATTTTTAAAGGAAATTTTGTTTTAATGCAGAGGAAATAATTTCCAACTATTAAATATAACTCAAAATTGTTTAATAAAAATATACATTTTATTGGCATCTATATTGCTTTATAAGTTTTATTAAGGAGTGATATGGAAATAGATTATTATCCAGATGGCAAAATATGCTCGTCTAGTGAATTTAAAAATCGTAAGTTACATGGTAAAGTTAGGCAGTTTGATGAGTCGGGTAATTTACTTACTAGCTCAATGTATAGCAATGGTGTTCGTCATGGTGAAAGTATTTATTATTATCCTTCTGGTGCTATCCGCTTAACACAGCCTTGGTATAACGGTACGATTAACGGTTATGTGAAGTCATTTTTTAACAATGGCATTATAGCATCTATTGAATTGTGGCATAAAAATCAACGTCATGGCAGATGTCGTTATTATACAATTAATGGAAATTTAAAGGCAGAATGGTATTACCAAGAAGGGGAATTAGTCGGTATAGGTAATTCAGAAGCTTTTTTAGTTTAACTTAATATTTCCAAGTGCCTTCGCCATGGGTCAATTCAAATTTATCAGTTAAAATTTTTGGACCATTTTCTGTAATTACTATTGTATGTTCCCACTGGGCAGAAAATGCTTTGTCTTTAGTCAACGCTGTCCACCCGTCATTTAAATGAACAACATGATGAGTTCCGGCATTAATCATTGGTTCTATAGTAAAAACCATACCTGGTAAAATTTGATCACCAGTACCACGTTTGCCGTAATGTAAAACTTGTGGTTCTTCATGAAAAGCTAAACCAATGCCATGACCTGTATATTCTCTCACTACAGAAAATCCGCATTGTTTTGCATGCTGTTGAATAGCATGCCCAATATCCCCAAAATAATTACCAGGTTGAGCTGCTTGAATACCCAAATCTAAACATGTTTTAGTTTCTTTTATGAGCCGTAAATCTTCTTTATGCACTTTACCAATAGTATACATACGATTGGCATCACCAAAAAAACCATCAACTATACATGTAACATCAATATTTAAAATATCACCTTCTAAACAAGTATCTTCTGAAGATGGTATACCATGACAAATGACATTGTTTAATGATGTACAAACGCTTTTTGGAAAACCTTTGTAGTTTAAGGGCGCTGGTGTAGCACCATTGCGTATAGTGTATTCGTGTACGAAAGTATTAATATCTTCTGTAGTAATGCCTGGTTTTACAATGTCTTCTAAAGCCGTTAAAATTTCTGAAGTTAAACGTGATGCTTTGTGTATGCCAGCGATTTGTTTTGGAGTTTTTAATTTAATATTATTTTTGGCTTTACGTTTAGGCATTTTAAAAAAAGGCTGGTTGTTATTGCCACGAGTTATGGCGTTTTCTGTGTTGGTTTTGTTTTCGTCTTCGTTTAAGTGGCATTTTTTATATTTTTTGCCACTGCCACACCAACATATATCATTGCGATTTAATTTAGTCATCCCATTATTTTATATTAGTTTTAAAATAAAACCATTTTAATTTTGAACTAATATTTAATTGCTTTGTGAAAGGCTATAATTTCTTTACAAACCTGTAAATCTTTTTGAGTTATCACACGACTTAGGCTTGTACCCTCTAAAGAACGGCATCTAGATAATGCTACATATAATTGTCCATGGGCAAACATACCGCTACCCATATCTAAATGTACTCTATCAAATGTCTGTCCTTGAGATTTATGAATAGTCATTGCCCAAGCTAATCGCAGTGGAAATTGTCTAAGTTTACCGGTGATATGCGCTTCTAAAGAATCGGTACTATAATTATAACCATATTTTATTTTATGCCATTGTACGGGTGTTACAAGAACAGTATGGGTAAATCCATTTTTTAATATTTTAACTGTTATTTGAGATGTTTTGCACTCTATTACCTCGGCTACTGTGCCATTAACCCAACGTCCATCAATGTCATTGCGGGTAAAAATAACTTTTGCTTTAGGCTTTAAATTTAAGGTTTTGTCTATGCTGTTAACATATTTTAAATCCCCTTCAAAATATGTTGGGTATGATTTGACTTTTCCAGGTAAAATATCTAAATGTGTATTGTTTATCTTGTCAGCTAAATTATTTGTAGGAACTAGACGTACACCATTAAAGTTGGTATCTATACTCATTATTCTGTTTTTTAGTGGCGCTATAATATCTGGGTTACAGTATCCTTCGCGCAAATGATTTAAAATATTTATAAATGTATTATCTTGTTGACGATAAATTTTAGTTAATTCTCTAGCTGTTAATTCTAATTTACTAAAACAATAAGCACCAAAAAAATAGGTATTATGATAACGTTGTTTTAAAATTTCTTTTTCTTCGTTATTTATTACTGGCGGTAATTGATATAAATCGCCAAAAAAAACTAATTGAATACCTCCAAATGCTAAATTTGGGTTTTTGCCGTTTTTACGTAAAAAAATATCAATACCGTCAAGAACATCAGCTCTAACCATTGATACTTCATCAATTATAATGGTATCAATTTTGCGATATATAGCTTTTGATTTTACTTCTTTAATATCTTGTGGATTAATAATGCCAGGTTTAAACTTAAAAAAACTGTGTATAGTTTGTCCTTTTACTTGTAAGGCCGATAGGCCTGTCGGCGCTAATACTATAACTTGTTTTTTTGTATTGATGCGAAAATAGTTTAATAATGTGCTTTTGCCAGTACCTGCTTTACCTGTAATAAAAAAATGTGTGCGACTGATATCAAGTTCATTATATATTGATATAAATTCACTTGAATAATTTAAAGACATTATTTGCCAGTTAGTTCACGAATAATACCTTTAATATGCCATCTGAGTTTAAAATCATACGGTATACATAAAATATGACATAAAATTCTATGCAATTTAGTTGCAGAGCCTTGACGATCTATAAAGCGTTTAATCATTATTATCCTTTATTAAGCTTACACCTTATATATCGGTTGTTTTACATAAAACTAATTTAAATATCATATATTTTATGTAAAATTTTTTAAGAAATATGTGATTAAGCAAACAAGTTGGACAATCTACAAAAAGCTCTTTAAAGAGCTTTTTGTAGATTGTAGATTTAATTGCGAGGTATAGTTTTATCTAAAATATAAAATAAAGCTTTAATTTCAGGTAAAATATATATATTTGGACTTACTTCATCGGTGGAGACAACGGCATGACCATACCATTTAACAGTGTGAGTATTATGGGCAGTTGTAATTGTTAATGTAGCTATTGATTTAACATAATTACCAGCTGCACTATTAATATCTTTTTGATGTTCAAATTTTGATTTTTTAAATAAATTTTGTATTTTTTGTAAATCAGAATAACTCAAAGTAGTAGTGTCATTAAATACTGTCGCAGTTTTATTGGCTAGATTGGTTTTAGTTGTTTGTATGCTCCAGTTGCCTTTATGATCAAGGCTTAATAATGTTTGTTGGCGCATTGCCATTCCATGGCCTGTATTACCCCAACTTTCATCTATTTTATAAATAATAGAGCTAAACGGTTGAGCTATTGGGATATAAGCTTTGATAGGTTTTTTTATAACTACTACTTTAGCTTTTGGTTTTACAGTAGGCTTTATAATAGCTTTAGCAATTTCTTTAGGTGCAATGTTTTGTTCAACTATAATTTGTTTTGGTGCTGGGTAAAAAACCATACTAGTCTTTTTTTGTGTCATTTTGCGTGTATGCACTTGTGTGTTATTACTATTTATTAATGTAGCTCCAATATCTGAAATTTTAACACCATTTTCGTCCCATTGAGGTTTGCGAGAATCTTGGTTTTCTAAGCCGGCTTTAAAATTTTTATTTTGAGGTTTAGCAATATCTTCTTTAATTTTTTTCTTATGAATGGTGTTGTTTTCGCCTTCGACCACAATAGCGGCAGCAACCACGCTTGCGCTTGCTTTAATAGCTTTGCCTACTTCTTCAATTTTAACACCGTTTTCGTCCCATTGAGGTTTGCGAGAATCTTGGTTTTCTAAGCCGGCTTTAAAATTTTTATTTTGAGGTTTAGCAATATCTTCTTTAATTTTTTTCTTATGAATGGTGTTGTTTTCGCCTTCGACTACAATAGCGGCAGCAACCACGCTTGCGCTTGCTTTAATAGCTTTGCCTACTTCTTCAATTTTAACACCATTTTCGTCCCATTGAGGTTTGCGAGAATCTTGTTTAGCTATGCCGGCTTTAAAATTTTGATATTTTGGTGATTTAATTTTTGTTTTATTAGTTTTGTCTTCTATATGTTTTACAATTTTAACAGTTGTATTTTTTGTAACCGGTTTAAAAGTTTTAACGTTTTCTTTAGTTTTAATATTTTTATTGTCCCATTTAGGTTTACGAGAGCTGTTTTTTTTAGTTTTAGATGCTGAAAAAGCTACTCTATCTTTTGATGTACTAGATTTACGTTTATTTTTAATTTCTTTAGGCTCATTTTTTAACTGTTTTTCAATAGATTTAAAAAATTTATTAAATACAGATGGCTTATTATCTTTGGTTTCACTTTTGACAATCTTAACTTTTTTTTCTACGGGAGATTCTTTTTTTATGACTACAGCTATAGGTTCGCGGTAATCACCTTGCCATCTTGGCTTGCCGACAATAATAGGAGCAGGTTCTTTAGTGGATTGTAATCTACGTGCAAAAGACGTGCCAGTTATGAGTAGAGATATTATTGCTAAACTTAAAATTAGCTTGCGTAACATAAGGAACTCCTTAGATTTATAATTATTAGACCAATAATATTATCACATATATAAAAAAATTAAAGAAGTTAGTTTTTTTATATAGTTGAATGTAAAGCATAGCTGGTTATGATACGCAATTATGAAAAAATTATTTATAGACTTTTTATTGCCATTTATATTATTAAAAAATATTTTTTCTTATAAAAGGCTTTTAAGCTTAAGTATTGTCCCCAGTATATTGACGATTATTTTATTAATTTTTAGCCAAATATCTTTATGGGGATATTTACGAACTACTGGTTTTTTGAATTTTATTTTTAGTTTAATGGCGTTAAGTATATCCAGTATTGTAATTTGGGTTATTTTAGGAAATATTTTATTAGTGCCATTTATAGATGCAATTATAGATGCGTCTCAAAAAAGGGCTGTTGGTTTTATATTTTTAAAATCATTACCATTTAGTTTTACTAGAATGCTTAAAGAGATAGGCTATGCATTGATAATCATTGTTATTTTATTGCTATCAATACCAATTATTTTTATACCAGTGATAGGTCAAGTAATAGGACCTGTAATTGGGATGTGGGCCTTAAGTTTTAATGCATTAGCACCAATGTTTGAAAGAAATCAAATAGATTTTAAACATAGATTTAAATATTTAAATAGAATTTGGCCATCTACTATAAGTTACGGTGCTGGATTATGGATTTTATTATATATACCTATTGTAAATATATTTTTGTTGGGATTAGCTCAAGCCTCAGCTGTTGATTTTTGGCTAAAGCATGAGCAATCTTTAAAACAATAAGTTAAGTGTGGTAATCGGCGTTGATTGTGATGTATTCTCTGGATAAATCACAAGTATAAATAATGCCATGACCTTTGCCGTTATTACAGTTTAAAATAATATGTAATTCTTTAGGTTTTACAGCTTTTTCTGCAGCAGTTATATTTTTTAAAACTGGTAAACCCTTAGAAAACACTGTAATACCATTTAAGTTTAATTGCGCCTTATTTGGATTAAATGTTTTAGAGCTATATCCAGCTGCAGAAACAATTCGCCCCCAATTTGGATCATTGCCGTGAATGGCTGTTTTTACCAATGGTGAGTTTGCAATCGCTCTTGCTATTTTACGAGCATCGGTATCGCTTTTAGCATTGGTGATTTCTACAGTTACAAACTTTGTAGCGCCTTCTCCGTCCCAAATTATTTTTTGAGCTAATTCTAAACAAATACTATTTAATGCTTTTTGAAATTTGGTTAAAGACGATGCCGTTATATTGGCACTTTTTCCAGATGCCATAATTGCACAAGTATCATTAGTTGACATGTGCCCATCAACAGAAATACTATTAAAACTACTTGCAATAGCTTTTTTAAGACATTTTTGCAAAAGTCCAGAGGTAATATTAGCATCGGTGGCAATATAAGCTAACATCGTAGCCATATTTGGTTCTATCATACCACTACCTTTACTTGCACCAGTTAAAGTAACTGTTTTTTGTCCTATTTTAAATTGGCGATAGGCAGTTTTATGTACTAAGTCAGTTGTTTTTATGGCTTTTGCAAAATTAATAAAATTATTTTTATGTAAATGTTTAGTGCCGGTATCAATGCCCATGAAAATAGCATTCATGGGTAATGGTGTGCCAATTTTACCTGTAGAGCTAACTAAAACATTATTTTCTTTTAAATTTAATTTTTTAGCAGCGTAACTGCGTGTATTTAAAACATCACGCATACCTATTTCGCCAGTACAGGCATTGGCATTGCCAGAATTTATCACAAATGCTTTTAATTTACTGCGCTGTTTACGTCCTATTTCGATAGATGGCGCACATACAGTACATGTTGTAAAAACAGCAGCACTGGCTACTGCTTCAGGACAAGCTAAAATTGCAAAATCAGGAGTTTCTTTTTTTATACCACAATTACCGCCCCAAGCTACAAATCCTTCGGGAAGTTTCATGTGGGCATCTCCACAGTTTCGTCACCATCACTATTTTGATTGTTAGATTCTAAATTTAAAATTTCTGGGTTATCATTATTATCTTTAGCTAGTTGTTTTTCTATATATTGTTCGTCTTTACGAGCAGCTATTTTTTTAAGAATTACATCAATTCTAATATCATCACTTAAAGGACCCATTAATTCTTTAAAACGATTTTCGAGAGCAAATTGTAATTGCTCTACTTTGGCAGGTACATCTGGCATTTCCCATATCACTATATTAACATGGATTTTCATATTTCGACCTTTACCAGAAAAACTAACTTTGGCAGCTTTTACATCTGCATCACGGCGAGCAGCGCGTACTAGACATTCTTGTACAGACGCTAGTTTAACCTCTACATTACCCTTAGCTTTTTTTAATATAATCGAACCAGTAGGTTTGTTGTTTTTTAAAAAAGGTAATAACAATAAAATAAATAGTAAACTAGCGCCTAATATTTGGGCAGTTAATAAATACGGCTGTATATTTAAACTCATAGTTAAAATAGATATTTCTTCAGAATAATCTGCTTTATTTTTAAGACAATCAATAATATGCTTTAAAAAATCTGGTTTTAATCCCCAAGCAAATAAGGCTGAGGCTATAGTTATGAGTATAGTCCAAATAAATGTTTTAATACGAGTCATAAATTATCCTTTATTAGTTAGCTCTTTCGATGTATTCACCTGTACGGGTATCGATACGGATAGTTTCGCCTTCATCAATAAATAGTGGAACTTGTACCTCTGCACCTGTTTCTAATGTAGCTGGTTTAGTAGTGTTAGTGGCTGTATCACCTTTTACACCAGGATCACTTTTGGTGATTTTTAAAACCATGTGTTTTGGTAAATCAAATCCCATAAGTTTATCTTCAACAAATTTAGCTTCTACAACAGTGTTTTCTTTTAAAAAACCAATTTGATCACCAAGCATTGCCACTGGTACCATTTCTTGTTCGTATGTCTCGTTATCCATTAAAACTAGAGAATCACCATCGCGATATAAATATTCCATATTTTTTTGTTCAGAGTATAACTGTTCAACTTTATCAACAGGTTTTAATGTTATATCAAGGGTGCGTCCTGTTTCTAAGTTTTTTGCGCGTACTTTAGTAAAAGCACTGCCTTTACCAGGTTTGATGTGTTGAGAGCTAACTACTTCATACCATGTATCACGAAAATTAATGGTCATGCCGCCACGAATATTTGAATTATTAATTGCTGTTCCCATTTGGGTCTCCTAACTATAATATTGCTTATGTATTAATATATTATAACTATATTGTTTTTGATAAAAATTAACAGGGTAAGCATTAATTATGTATAAAGAAAGAATAAAATTATTTAGACAAAAATTTAATTTTTGGGGTATTGATTATTTTTTAATTACTAAACAATCAGATATTTTTTATTTAACGGGATTTCACGGAGAGGATTCTTGCTTACTTGTCAGTAAGTATAAGATTAGTATTTATACTGATGGACGTTATATTACCGAGGTAAAACAACTTGGTTTAAATTGTGTTCAGACAAATCAAAAATTTAAAGACATCAAAAAAATAGTATTTAAAAATCATAAATCAGTATTAGCATACGATGGAGATATGTTAAATGTCAGTGATTATCTAGGCTTAAAAGATGGTATTAAAGATAATAGATTAAAAAATTTAAATGAACCGCTATTGCATTTACGGGTTATTAAAAATGCACAAGAAATAAAATTAATTAAAAAGGCTATTAAAATCGCTGAAACAGCGTTTTTAGAAACATCTAAAATATTTAAAATAGGTTTAACTGAAACTCAAATAGCAGCAGAATTAGAATATAATATGCGTAAATTAGGTGCCAACAGTCCATCTTTTAGCACCATCGCTGCAATTGGTTCTAATGCCGCTTTGCCTCATGCAAATCCAACTAATCGAAAAATTAGCAAAAATAGTTTATTGCTTATGGATTTTGGTGCTAGGTATCAAGGTTATGATAGCGACCAAACAAGAATGATTGTATTTGGTAAATTATCGGCATTACAAACAAAAGTATTAGATATAGTTCAACAAGCGCAAAATACAGCAATTAAAATTATGGCTCCTGATGTTTGTTGTAGTGATGTTGATAAGGTGGCCAGAGATATTATTGAAAAGGCCAATTATGGAGATTTTTTTAATCATAGCACAGGCCATGGGGTTGGGATTGATATTCATGAGCAACCATCACTTAGTTCAAGAAGCAAAACGGTATTAAAAGAAGGAATGATTGTTACGGTTGAGCCTGGTATTTATTTGGCTTCTAAATTTGGTGTCAGGCTAGAAGAAATGGTGCAAATTACTAAAACAGGTGCTAAGCGTTTGACGTCGTTGCCTATGATTATGCATTACGATATTTAAGTTTAATATATAAACCAGTATAAAAATTGTTCAAAAATATTTATTGTAACTGAACTTTGTTTAAAAAAGTCAACACAATATTTATATCTATAGATTTATTAGAACAAATAAATTAAAAATGCTTAATATATAGTGTATATAAGCTTAAAAATCGAATTTGTTCTGATAAATCAACAGTATTAAATAATATCTTTAATTTGCGTTGATTTTTTTGAATAACTATTTACTTAAATATAACCAATAATTGGATTTAGCTTGTTTTAAACCCTTAGATTTTTTATATAAAAATAAAATTTTGTTTTAAATAGTTAATAAGTGTTTTTTAATAATTTTGTAGACTATTTAAAACAAATACTCCTAAGTGTTTTAGTGGACTATGTTTATATAGATAAGTAGTATTTTATTGTTCTAAAACATT
>JAMOSO010000064.1 GCA_027063065.1 Planctomycetota bacterium
TCACATCTTGTTAATTCAGCTTTACACCCAAAGGGCATAAGTTTCATTTAACAAGATTGTTCGCTATACTCACATCTTGTTAATTCAGCTTTACCTAAAAATCACTAAAATCTTCATCATCCATTGAAATTGCATCTTCAGCTTTTGTAGCCGCTTTAAAAGAGGCTTTTCGAGAGATTTGTTTTTGTGGTTTTGGCTCATGGCTTGCTGCTATGACAGGTGCTGATTCAGCCTTGCCTCCCTCTACCATAGAACGCAACTGATTAACCACGTTCATAACTTCGCTAGCTTGCGCGCCTAACTCTTTTGCTGCTGCCGCACCCTCTTCAGAATTTGCAGCATTTTGTTGGGTTACTTGATTCATTTGTGAAACAGCAGTATTAATTTGCTCAATACCCTTTGATTGTTCATTACCTGCGCTAGCAATTTCTAAGGAGATTTGGCTTACCTTTTCAGTGCCCTCTGCAATTTTAGTAAGCGCCTCTGAAACCTCTTTGCTTAAGGCTACACCATTATCAATATTTTTAACTGACCCGCTGATTAACGCCGAGGTATTTTTTGCTGCCTCCGCTGAACGCTGTGCTAAATTACGCACCTCTTCTGCCACAACCGCAAAACCCTTACCTGCATCACCTGCACGCGCCGCTTCTACCGCAGCATTTAATGCTAAGAGGTTAGTTTGAAAGGCTATCTCTTCAATAGTTTTTACAATACCAACGGTTTCATCTGACGATGCTTTTATAGAAGCAACAGCTTCAATCATACGACTCATTGATTTAATACCTAAATCAGCTGATTGTTTAGCATCCATAGCCAAAGTTTTTGCCTGATTTGAGTTATCCATATTTTGCACTGTCATTGAAGTTAATTCTTCAAGAGATGCTGATGTCTCTTCTAAGCTAGAAGCCTGTTCATTTGCACCTTCCGCAAGACTTTGAGATGATTGCGAAACTTGAGTTGCTGCCGAGGTCACTTGCTCTGAACTGATCCCCAAAACATTTACAATTTTACTCAATGCCCTCGATATCGCTCTACTTATACCAATCGCTAAAAACAAACCCACAATAATAGCTACTACGCCTGTTGTTATAGCTATCCGCGAATATAAATTTGCATCAGCAGCTGCTTTAAGATCCCTATCAACTTCACCTTGACTAACACTTTTAACAATCACATCAACGACTGGCTCTATTTTATGTACAATTGAGCGCATTTCAGATGTTAAAGAAGAAATCTTTTATTCTCCTCAACCATTGCATCAAACACCTTTAAATATGTTTTAACGAGAGAGATTGAAAGTTTAACATGCTCTTCAAGCACACCTGCAGCGATAATGTTTTTTTCTATTTTTTGAGAAATTTTATGTAATTTTTCAACATACTTATTATCACCACGTAAAAGGTAATCTTTTTCATGCTTACGCATCTCTAAAACTAAAGAACCTATATTTGGAATCAAAAGGTGATCAATAGATTTCTCAATGTCATGGGCAGCCATACGCATAGCTTCATAATATTTTATTTGTTGCTCATCATCGGCACTCAAATAATCCTTAAATGCTTTAATATATTTATTTAAAGCTTTTATTTGAGCTTGCTTCTCAACTTCATTACAGGTGCTTATTGCTAATAAGCTACTGTAAGTATTAATTGCTTTTGTAAACTTATCTTTATACTTTTTACTTTTGGTACGAATATAGTCCTTCTCATAACGACGTATCATCAACAAGGCAACCTGCAGTTCATCTAATTGGTATTTTTTAAGGTTGTCAGAAAGAGTATGAGCAATGTTTCGAAAACTACCACGAAAACCACTTTTATGGGTCAAGCCGATCTTTTCCCATGAGCTAACAAGCTTTTTGAAAGTCATTTCATACGTATCAGCATAATTAATAATTAAATTTATATTTGTAACTAATTCTTTCCTTCCTGTTTTTTTAGCAATATCTTTTATCTTGTTAGCTTCTGTCTTTAAAGCGCTTACGCTCTTTATTACTTTATCTAAATATTTTTTGTCTTTTCGTAATAAAAAATCTTTTTCGCTACGACGAGACTGCAGCATAAAATTATCTATTTTTTCAGCACAGTGAAGAACAACTACATCTTCTTTAAACAAAGCCTGATAACTACTTAAAACAATACCTACGGCGTATTGCTATACTAGTATTACCATGATCAATAAGGATAAAACCAAACCAAATGAGGTTATTAACTTAAAACTAATTGTTTTATTTTTAAACATTACCTTCTCCTTTACTATCTGTGTTAGTTGCATTTGCAACATTAATATCTTGTATTGAAAAAAGCTTCTCCCCATCAAGAAGCATTACTACTTTTGCATCTACTTTACCCATACCCATAATAAACTCTGTATCAACACTGCCAAAACTAGGTGCATCTTCTATTTGTTCAGAAGCAATTGTAAGCACCTCTGAAACCTCATCTACCATAGCCCTAACACATGGTTTTTACCATCCATAGTTATTTGCAAAACGATAATACAGGTTTTTTCATTTTCTGCGATAGCACCAAAACCAAAGCGCTTTCCTAAATCAACCACAGGTATAACTTTACCACGTAAGTTAATAACCCCTTTAAAATACTCTGGAACATTAGGCACACGGGTTATAGGCATCTGGCCTATAATTTCTTGCACCTTTAATATTTCAAAGCCAAAGATAGCTAGTGGAAAGTTACTAAATGGACGGAGATGGAGTATGGTAGATAGTCTGGAATTGGCGGAAAGTTCTGTCGATGCACGGGCAGGGTTATATTTAACTTTTGTGCTAAGTGAAGAAATCTTTATAAAGCCAAACCATACAATATCTGTTTTTTTGTCCCGTAAAGAATTTTTTAAAATATGTCAACGCAAAGTTTAAATGTCCACTAGAAGTGGTCCAAAAAAATAGACAATTGCTAAGAAAAAAAATCTAATAAATCAATGTTTTTGTCTATCATAATATGAGGGGCTACTTCTGAGGTTTTGACATCTTCTTTTGTAGCTTCTCCAGTTAATACCAAAATAGATATTAACCCACCATTTAAACCTGTTTTAATATCAGTGTATAATCTATCTCCCATAATAGCTACATATTCTGAGCTTACACCTAAACGATTTAATAAAGGCCCAGTCATCTCAGCGTTTGGTTTACCAATAACTTTTGGCTCTACACCTGTTGCAGATATTAACGCCTGCATCATAGCACCTAAATCAATATCAAAGCCTGTTGGTGTTGGGCATAACATATCAGGGTGTGTAGCACACCAAGGAACACCATGCTTAATCAGATGATAAGCTGTATTTAATTTTTGATAGGTCAACGTCTTATCATAACCCATAACAATCATATCTGGGTTATTATCCGACAACTTAAATCCAGCTTTAACAAAAGCTTCTTCTAAACTTGGAGTACCCATTAAAAAAATTTTTTTAACCTTATGTTCTTTTAAATAATCAATGGTTGCATCACCAGATGTGTAAATATCCTCGATACTTGCCTCTATACCCATCTTTGCCAGCTTGTTAACATAAGCATCGGCACTGCGTGATGAATTATTAGTTAAAAAAACATATCTAATATTCTTAGCTGTTAATCCTTTTAAAAAATCAATTGTCCAAGGAAAAATGTCATTGCCCATGTAAATTGTTCCATCCATATCTAAAAAAATAATTTTTAATTTTTTTAGTCTTTTTTCAATAGATTTGTTTTTTAACAAAACCATATTAACCTATTGACTTTTCAGTTTTAAAAAACAATCTTTTGGCATTTGCGGTTGTTAATCTAGCAATCTCGTCTATCGTAACTCCACGAAGTTGGGCAATTTTAGAAGCTATCTCTGGAATATTGCTTGGGTCATTTCTCTGGGAGCGTTTACTTTGTGGTGCTAAATATGGACAATCAGTCTCTAATAAAAAATAATTACTATCTATTAAACTTGCAACCTCTTGCATATCTGGCGCATTTTTATAAGTTACAATTCCATTAAATGCAACCATAATACCCTGAGATACTAACCATTTAGCAAAATTTAAATCACCTGTATAACAATGAAATTCACCACCAGCCTTTAAAGGTAAAAAATCCTTTAATATATTTTTACAATCTTCAAAAGCATCACGACAATGTATAATCACTGGCAAATCTACATCTACTGCCAAAGATAAATAACTACAAAATACTTTTTTTTGCACATCTGGACTGACGGGATTTCTAAAATAGTCTAAACCTATTTCACCTATACCAACAACTACAGATTCCTTAGCATAATTTACCATCTGTTTAAAACTCTCTTCTGTATGCTCATTGGCATAGTGAGGGTGCAATCCAACAGTGGCAAAGATCTCATCGGGATATTTACGAGCTAAATCTATACAATCAATTGTTGTATCTAAATTAGTGGCTACATTAATTACCTGCTTAACACCTAAAGCTTGAAATGTTTGTATTACTGTTTCTCTATCGTTATCAAATCGTGGAAAATTTAGATGAGCATGAGTATCAATAAAATATGACATATTTATTTATTTCTCTCAGTAAACTTTTTAAATCTAGAAACAAAATTTTCTATTTCTTCTTCTGGATCTATACTGCCATCATCTAAAGCACGCTGACGTTTTTCTGCGTTTTTTAAAGCTAATTGATGACTTGTTTCAACTACTTGATTGCGTTTTTTTTCAAAATAAATTTGATAAACCCTCTGCGAAACTTCACTAACTTCTTCTACAGTAATAAATTGTTTAGATAATTTATTACGCAATTCAATTTCATCTTTTGCTGAAAAAATATCTTCAACATCCAATCCCATCATATTTTTGCCTTTATAAACAAAATAACGGTTGCCAGTTTGTTGGCCTTTATTTTTTATTTTAGAATATACATTAAAAGCATTAGTTAATTTAGTCATGCCCATTACCCCCTACAGATTTAAGCGACTTACTATAATCCTTTAAAGTGGTCTGTGGTTGATTTAACAATGCCTGCATACCACTTAATAAATTAAAATCACAATTTTTAACAGCATCAAATCCAGCCTCTGCTAAAACCCTGTGAATATGAGTTACTGTAATTTTTGCTGGATCTATTGCAGGAATCAAGATTTTTTTATTTTGACGATCAGAATAAGCTAAAATCCCTCCCACCACTAACCGTTCACTAATTTCATTTAACAATCTAACTGGTATGCAATATAACTCTGACAAGTGTTGAGAATCCCAATTACGGCGTTCACCATAAAATTCTTTGGCGGATTCTGCGCACAATAATAATCCAGTAAAAAGCCCAGAATTAAAATTAGCTTTTGTGGAACGACCTTCAAATTCAAAACTTTGCATATTTTGCCATGCAAAACTAATTTCTGATCCCAATAAAACTATTAACCAAATCAACCATATCCACAATAAAAAAATTGGTAAAGAAATAAACCCACCATATATTTTAACCATGGGAGAATCGGGTGCCATAACCCCCTTAATATATAAAGCAAAAATCAATTTTGCTCCTTCAAATAAAATAGATGCACATACCGAACCAATAAAGGCTGGAATAATGCGAACTTTTGTATTTGGCATATATAAATACAATAAAAAAAACGCTAAAGAAGTAACAGCAATAGTAAAAATATAAGCAATGCCAACCCCTAAAATTGGCAATGTTATTAAGCGATCGTAAATAGCCGACGATTGCATACTTGCAGATAAAGAAATTGATATGATAATTAATATTGGACCAAAGGTTAAAATAGTCCAGTAACTTGTTAATTTTTCAAAAAAACTACGAGAATTTGCAATACCCCATATAGTATTAAATGCTTTTTCTATTGTACCTAATAAAGACAATACAGATATTACTAAAAATATAAATGCTATGCCTCCAATCGCAGTAGCATTAATTTTATCTATAAAACCAAATAAAGTACTATGCACAATCTCTTGAGATTCTGGAACTAAGACTGTTGCTAAAATTGGCTCTAACTTACTTTTGGCATCATCAATACCGCCAATACCTTTAAAGATAGAAAATGCAACCGCCAATAAAGGCACTAATGAAATTGCCGTTGTATACGCCAACGCTTTAGCACGCAATAAACAATTATCTTCAACAAATCCTTTGATAATTATCCATAAAAAACGTAACGCATAAATTATTTTACAATTAACCTTAGACACATTTGGTGAAACTAACCAAACCTGTTCAATAAGCCATTGCTTGTAATGTAGCATTAAAAAACCTGATTAAATTCCTCAGGATTTAACTTAAACCCTTTTTTAACCACAATAGTTTTACCAAGCATATCACCTAAGCGTTGTCCTCGACTAGAAAAACTCATAAAAAATCCACCCAATAAATATAAAGATGACGGTATACCGTCTATATATCGTAATAAATTACGCATTAAAATTGCCGAATCTTTTGGTTTATCGCCATAAATACTAATAACTTGTATACCCATAAAGATTTTCCCTATTGTTTGACCATTGCGTCTTTCCATTAAAAAAAAGTACATATATGAAAATAATGTAATAAATGCAGCTGTCTTTTGCAATTCAATAAGATTTAGTGAAACACCAAAACCGCCAGAATTTTGTGAGAAAAAATAAATCAATGGTAATAATTGTGTGATAATTAAATCTATAATTAATGCCAGCACTCTTTTAGGTATAGCCTCTCCTACTGCTTGGGCTAAT
The DNA here is from genome assembly GCA_027063065.1 of Planctomycetota bacterium. GTDB lineage: Bacteria > Planctomycetota > JAMOSO01 > JAMOSO01 > JAMOSO01 > JAMOSO01. The sequence continues at coordinate 6,685 of JAMOSO010000064.1, forward strand.
AATAAATTAGAACGCAATAAACGTTTACGTAACAAGATAGGTGACAATATCATTGAAATTAAAAGCAATAAACCAAACGAACCAACTACTGAACTAAATTTATTAAATATATCACTTAATGACGATGAACTATCAATGGGAGTAAGCTCTAATTGGTCATCAAATTTATTACCCCTAATAACATCTAAACCACCAAGATAATTAGGTAATAAAAAATATATTTTATTATCCACACGTCCGGCACCGTATATTTCAGTTAAAAAACCTACCGAATTATTAATTTTTTGAGGATTGAGTAAAAAACCATCAGAATTAAAATTAGAAAATTTTAATTCTTTAGAACTATCAACGTATAACAATGTTGTTTCATCTAATAAATACGCAGATACTATATTTTTAATATGAACTATTTCTTTTATATTATTTTCAACAATAGCATAAATATAAAAAATATTATCCTTTATACCTGATACTAAAACATTATTTTGTTTATCTTTAATTAATTGTATATGTGTAAGAGTCTGTAAATTAGCATCATTAAAAAACACCCCTTTCCATAAATTGACTTCTTGCTTAAACCAGCCAATATTGGCATTCGCTAACCCCCAAATCTTTTCAGAATCTATTAACAAAGGCTTAACAGGAGGGCGATAATCAATAGTCTTAATAAAAGATAATTTATTTTTTAAATCAAATTTAGAATAATTTTTAGTGCGATAGATTGTTAAAACATTCTCTTGTATTGTCGCACAAACAAAAGAACCATTTAAACTTAGTAATTCTTTTGTTGTATTTTTATCAACCTGTACAATTTTAGTGATTTCTTGATTAGTTTCTAATGCAGGTGGATTATAAACTACAATTAAAGAATGATTATATTGAAGTGCATTAAAAGCAGCATAACTATTGCTGGTTATTAAAATAATAACCAGCAATATAATAAAACGAATTAACTTGGCAAAAGCCATAATTTATTTTTTTACAACAGATTCCAATGCTTTACGCATACGTTGCCAAACATCATCTTTTTGAGCCTCTGGTAAAATACCTACTTTCAAAAATTCACTTTTAATTTGGCGAACCTCTGCCTGAGTATCAATACCATCAGATTTGCGACGACCACTTGATGGAGCCTCAAGTGCCAAACGAAATCTATCAGCTAATGATAAATTACTGCTTTGAGACTGACCTGAACCCAACATTTCCATACGCACAACTAATGCTTCAGCACGTTTTAGATTTGCAAGCTTAACCTCATCATCAGCAATAGTATCTGTGTTTTCTAAACGCATAACAGCCGCTTGAAATTCTTTACGCAAAGACTCATCACGCGCACCTTTTACAACTGTAATAGATTTAAACTCTACTTGTATCTGTTTTAATTTTTCAGCGATTGTTTCACTATCTTCTGAGAAAGGCAAATCTTCTACTTGCTCAATTAATGCCTGACGTTTAGACGCAGCTGCCATCTCTTCTTCAGCACGACGTTGATCTGCATTTTTAGCATTTTTAATAAAATCATTAACCAAAGAGAAAAATTTATCACCCAAAGAACGGTCTTCTTTACGAGGTCCAGCAGGCAAAGTGGTCCACCGTTTTTGCATACCTTTTAGTTGAAACTTTAAACGATCAATATCAGTTTTATCATCAACACTATCAATCATTTCTTGTACTTGAGATAGCATATTTTCTTTGTCGACAAGATTTCCTTTACGACTTTCATCTAATTTAGCATAAAGAACACCTGTAGCTTCACGCCAAGCATCCCAGATTTCATCATCTTTTTCTCTTGGAACAGGACCTGCTTGTTTAAAGCGTGCTTCAAAGTCCTGTAATTTTGACTCTAAAGATGCCAATGCTTCTGTATCTGACAATGCCTTAACCTCATCAATAATAATGAGTTTTTCGGCCATATTACTTTCACGTTTAGCATCCATATCCTTTAGATGTCCAGAACGAGCAGCAAAGAATTTATCACAAGCTTTCTTAAATCTCTTATATAAATTTTTATCAAATTTTCTGGGCATTGGCCCCATGTCTTTCCATTTTTTTTGTAAATTTCTTAATTTTGCAGCAGTTGATTTCCAATCAGTAGAAGTGCTTAATTTTTCTGCGTCTTCACATAATTTTTCTTTTAATTTTAATTGAGCTTCACGTTGATTTTCTTTTTCTGCCAAATAATCATCGCATCGTCCAAATTGAGCATCACAAACTTTGCGGAATTCTTCCCAAATCTTATCACTTTCTTTATGTGGTACAGGACCTATCTTCTTCCATTTGCTTTGTGCATTTTGAACCGTACGAGCAATAATAGCTTGATCTTCTTCTTTGCTCATTGCTTCAACAGAACTAACTAATTCTTTTTTCTTTTGATAATTTGCCCAACGCTCCCATTCATCTCTTTCTAAATATTCGCGATGTATCTGAAAGAAAGTATCACAAGCCTTTTTAAATCTTTTTTCTAAATTGCGAGCAACCTTTGGGTTTTTCTTAGCCAAAGCATTCCATTTTTCTTGGGCTTGTTTAGCCTGATTAAATGCACGCATTTGCCGTTTACCAGTTTCTATATTTTCAACTAAGCCACAAAGTCTTTCAAATTCTGCCGAATCTGATTTAGACGGTTTATTGTTAACAGCCTCTTTGTTTTTTGCTGATTCAACGGCTTCGACATCTTGTGTAATTTTGTTTTCGCTCATAATTGGGGTCCTTGTTCAAAACTTTACAAAGTTTTGCTATACTGTAATTCTTAAAAACTTAAGATTATACAGAATATTTAAAAAATGTGGATAGATTTAGGTATTTTTTCGCTTTTATTTTTGGAAATAACAAATGCAAGATATAAATCCCAAGTTACTTGAGCCTAAATGTGATGCAAATCAAATTTTAGAGCTAATAATTAAACAAAATAAGAGTATTCAGACTTTTGCAGAACACAACGCTGATGCCTCTTCTGAATTTTCTCAATGGAATGTAGCTCAGCACATTGAACATATTATCTACACCACTAAAACAGGAATTTTCTTATTACTAGAAGCCATAGAAAATTCAACCATACAAACTGATATGCACCAATTGGGCAAAGATTTATTAGCCAGAGGAGCATTTCCATTAAAACAAACACAAGCCCCTGATTTTGCCATACCTAAAAATATGAGCCACAAAAAATTACAATCATCTGCCAAGCGACTCTTAAGTAGTGTAGAAAATTTAACAGCACGTACAGCAGAAATAAATCAAGCTACAAATACTAGCAAACACCCCATTCTTGGCGGGTTTACAGCTCTACATTGGTTACAATTTATAGCTTTACATCAAAATCATCACATTGAAATAATAAAAATATTAATTTCTGATAAAAACGCTTAAGCTTTTTATATGATTGTCGATAACAACATTATCTCTTTAAGAGTGCGTACAAAAAGCATTATCAAGTAGAGCGGAAACAAGGAACTTGACTTGCCTTGTATCCTCTTAATGAGGAGCCCCAGACTATCCCGCTGGGGTTTTTTTAATTAATCTTCTTCGTTAAAAGTTGCTATTAATTTTTCTAATAAATCAGCATCTTCAGACTGCATTGTTGAACCAATAATAAAGCCATCTTCTGCTTTACGACATACAACAACATTTAATAATAATTGCATTTTAAATGTATCGCTAAAAGAAATAATAACATCGATATTACTACCGACTTCCATAGGTTCTGACCACTGAAAACCAACGCCTTCACGACTGATATCCAACCCAGAAACCTGACAATCAAAATCAACCAAATACAACTGCATTTCCTGATGAAAATCAAACCGTTTAAAGCGCCTTCTTTCAATTTTATCCATTATTTTTCTCCAGCATACCAACTAATACATCACTAAAATCACTAATTCCAAATGGTTTTAACAATAAACCATCCATATTTTGCTTAACCAATATTTTTATTTCTTCGCCAGAAAGTGCCTTACTCAAAACTAAGACCTGTTGACTCTCTCGCCCACTTTCTTGTTTTAAATAAGATAAAATACTTACTGGATCTTCCATATCAACTATTACAATCTCTATCAACTCACCTGTTTCACGACCATGCCTAACAGCACGTATCCCAGTAATAGCACTATCGGCTAACGCAATCACAGCACCAAAATGCTCTAAAATTTTAACTAATAATGTACGCATCAACTTATATTGACTGATTAAAAGTACGCGTTTACCAGACAGCCCATAACAAGTTATTTTTTTTGACAAAGGCACAGCCATATTAACTTTTGCACAGGCTTTAGAAGCTCTACCATTAATTTGGAATTTATCAATTTTTGACATAATCTCACTATAAGAAAACATTTTTTTTGACTGTCTATAAAACTAATTATATTATACTATTTTTATCATTGTTTACTAGATTGACATAATAAAGGATTTTTAATGACACAAATGCAAGAATGCTATAAAACTATAATTGAAAATGTGGGTGAAAATCCAAATCGAGATGGCTTGTTAAAAACTCCAGAGCGCGCTGCCAAGGCAATGCAATTTTTAACACAAGGCTATAATCAAGATATTAAAACAGTAATAAACGGCGCTTTGTTTGATTCTGACAACGATGAAATGGTCATAGTAAAAGATATAGAATTATATTCTTTATGCGAACATCATATCCTACCATTTGTTGGAAAATGTCATGTAGGCTACATTCCCGACGGTAAAGTTTTAGGGTTGTCTAAAGTTGCTAGAATTGTTGACGTATACGCTAGACGCTTACAAATACAAGAAAACCTAACAACACAAATAGCAAACACAATTAGTGAAGTTACCAACGCCAAAAGTGTCGGTGTAATTATAGAAGCACAACACTTTTGCATGATGATGCGCGGAGTTGAAAAACAACATTCTTCTACCACCACCTCATGTATGCTAGGCGGATTTAGATCAGATAGATCAACTAGATTAGAATTTTTAAATCTAATTAAATAATTAATCCACAGAATAAAAAATATCTTTTCCTACCTGTCTAGCTATAACTTTAGACGTATCCAACCAAGTATTGATAATTTTGGTTGGCTTTTCGCCTAGCATAATCTCCAAATCGTGAGCTGTACAAGGACGACGCTTTAATACATTTAACACATCTGATTTAGACATCTTTTGACCTGCCAAATAAGAAGATATCACCCCAACTTCTACGCTATCATCTGAAAGCTGTTTTGCTATTGATTGTAATTCTGCATAAGCCAATGGTTGTAGATTACTTTGTGTACCTGGTCTGACCAAAGTGTTTAACTGTGTTTGTGTTGGATTTATTTTTTTAATAGCTTTTTTTAATGCTAAAATATCCTCTTGGCTATCATTTATTCCAGCTATTAATAATATTTCTAGCCACATTTCACCATGAAATTGTTTTTTAAAATCAGCCAAAGACGATATGATTTTATCACAATTAACACCTGCTACTGGACGAGTTAAGCGCAAAAATGATTTTTGCAAGGCCGAATCCAATGACGGCATTATTAAATCTGCATGCAAACAATTTTCTATCACCTGCTGATTATCAAGTAATAAAGAATTTGTAATAATAGCAATTTTACATTGATATTTTTTTTTGGCCAAACTAATAAATTTACCCAATTCCGACCATAGGGTTGGCTCTCCTGAACCACAAATAGTTAAATAATCTGCATGATTTCCATTAGCAAAAAATTCATCCAACTCTGCTATAACCTTTTGTGCATCACAAAAAAACTGTAGCTCATTTGTTAAATTTGTAGTGCGACCAACTTCACAATAGACACAATTCATCGAGCAAGTTTTATTAGGTATAACATCTATGCCCAAAGACTGCCCCAGTCTGCGCGAAGGTAATGGACCAAATAAATATTTATATGTCATTTTTTAACCACGCCTTTATTTCATTAATATTACAATTAAATATCGCATCTAATATACATAAATTTTTAATAAATTTACGCCCCATTTGCATATAAACTGGATGAGTAAATTTTACATACTGTAATTTAATATTGCATTCTGCAAAAACACTTTCATCATTGTAGGCTTTAGCACCTACTCCAGACAAATAAGCATCACCATCGATAGCCTGCACAAGATTACACAATCGTTTTGATTTTATACCTATAACTTTTAAATTTGATGCCAAATATAAGGGTTTATCTTCTGATAAAATATCCAAAATAAATTTTAACCACGCAAGATTTAAATCAACAATTTTATACCAATCTTGATTAATAAGTTTAGATATCAAAGGAAATACCCTTTTAAAATTAGGTGATTTAAAATAACAAAATTGCAATGTTCCTAATATTTTTTTACGCCAATCAAATGATGTATCAATTTCTACATCATTAATTTGCTGTAAATATAATCCCTTAGTTTTTACTGGCACAGTTATTAATTTAGCTAATTGATTACAATATATATTATTGCGTTGAATAAAGCCTCTTTTTATAAACTGCACATCATCTAACACAATATGACAATCAGCTTGTAATATTTTTGCGTAATAACCTAAATACCCAATAAACTCTGGTTGATGAATAGAAACTAACACGTTTTAAGAACTAAAGCCCCAAACCAATGCACCTGTTTTATCCAGATAACCAAATTGCTTATCTTTTTCAATAAATGCCAAACCATTTTTAAAATCTGCAACCCAATTATATATTGGCTTAATTACCCAACAACCATCTACATCTATAAAACCATATTTACCGTTATATTGTACCCTAGCCAAACCTTCGACAAATGCATGGGCATCGTCATAAATTGCATTTATAACCTGTTCACCATCGGTATTAATAAAACCAAATTTACGATTCATCTCAACTCTGGCAAGACCTTCACTAAAACGACCTCCTCGACCATATTGTAAATGTAAATATGCCTCGCCCTCTGCGCCAACATAAGGCCAATCAAAATGTGATCTAATTTGTATTTCTCCTTGTAAATTGATATACATTGTTGCGCCTTTCACTTCAACTCTTGCCAAACCCTGAGAGAAACCTTGTGCCATCATATAATGAGGCGCAATAATCCATTTGCCACGTTTAGATATATAGCCCCATTTACCGCCTTGCTCAACTGCAGCACAATTTTGCGAGAAACTATCACCTGCACCATATTTTAACGGTATCACCAACCTACCATTACGATTTATATACCCGCACCTACCAGCATTTTCTACACACGCTAATCCTTCTGAAAAATTAAACGCGTTGTCAAATTCTGGCTTAACAACAATCTCACCTGCTAGATTAATGTAGCCCCACCGCGTAGCTTGTTTATATTTAGCCATTTGATTGCTAAAGTCTTCTGCATATTCAAAACTAGGTTCAATCAAAAAACTGCCATCTGGCTTGATGTACCCAAATAGTCCATCAACTTCCACTAAAGCAACGCCATCACTAAAATCAGCCGCTCTACCGTATTGAGGTTGGATTATAATATTACCCTTTTTATCTATATAACCCCAAGCCCTATTAACAACTATTGGATAAAGATGTTTTAACATTATAATGGCGTAACTTTACGCCCTTCTTCGCCGCGTTTGCCTTGAGATAACTCAAAGCACACTATTTGATTTTCTTTTAATATTCTAAAACCTGGCATATCTATTTCGCTTTGATGAAAAAATATTTCACGCTGATCTATATCAGCCACTATAAATCCAAATCCTTTTTTCTTGTTATACCATTTAACTTTACCCCGTTCAGTGCCAGTAGGTAAACTCTGATTTATCGAATTTAAATTTGTCTTTAACGCATCCTCTTTAATATCATCTGTCTTTAACCAATTTAACCAACCATATATTGAAATAACAGTATAGACTGTAAATAATCCGACCATTGCATATACTTCGATGGCAAAATTCATAATAATCAAAGCTATATTTGAAATAATCCAAATAGGAAAACATATAATATTTTTACGAGCGTTAAGATATGTCCCCAAAACAGCAATGGCCATTGGAATCCACATTAAATTTTTAATTAAATCTATTTTTTCTTGTGTCATGTTAATTTGCCAAGTTAATTAATGTAAGAGCAACAATAATCAGTAATCTCTTTGATTTTAATTTGAAAACTAGCATTAGCTTCAACTTCAAATTGCTCACCACCTTTAATTTGTTGCCATTCTGCAGTATTTGGTAATAACACTTCCAAATCGCCAGCAAGTATTTGCATTACTTCTGCCGCCTCTGTGCCAAAAGTATATTCGCCTGGCATCATAATACCCAAAGTTTTTTTGCTACCATCATTAAAAATAACTGTGCGACTAGTTACATTGCCATCAAAATAAATATTGGCTTTTTTGATTACTGTTACATTATTAAATTCTAACATATTATTTCCTTAAATTAAAACCGTATTGTAATAAAAATATTAAATAAAAAAAGGATTCTCATTAAAATTAAATTGGCGTACCGCCCTATACTTTAATAGTTTATTATAATTTAATATCGATAATTAAAAATTTATTTGTTGCACAATCAGATTCAATGCTTCTTGTATGGTAGTACCATAAGCAATGATACCTTCATCATGTCCTGCCGTCACAAAAATCCCACTGCTTTTTTTGCTATTTTTAACTAACTTAGCAATGGCAATTGCCAAATCAGGTGTACCAAACTTAGCGCTTTTGGGCGTTTGTGGATGATTGCCCTTAAGCATAAAGTCAAAAAGTTTGCGACTATGAATATGTATCACCGCCACAACATTAGCATCAACTTGATATATAGCGCCATGTGTCATGGATTCTGAAGAGGCCTTTATAGCACCCTCACATACAACCTTATTTTTAAATATATCAAAATCTGTAACTACGCAATAATCTTTAGAGTATAAAATATCTTTGTTTCCAGTGGCACTACCTGTAATAACAAATTGATTTTTAATTGTAGAGCCATATCTAATCGAAATATTACCATAGCCAATACCATTTGAGTAAGCCCCTATTAGTCCCAAATTATACAGTTTTTCTCTAACTTTATTAATTTCATACAATGAAACATCTATAGGCAAAGCTGTTTTAATTAATTCTAAAGAAAATTTTATATATCCTTCATCTTTACACATCTTATTTTTGCTCTGGAAATAATTTTAAAATAGACTCTTCTGTAGCATCACAAACACCACGCTCACATATTAATTTAGTAACAAGCCTGGCAGGCGTTACATCAAAACCCCAATTACGAGCTGGTGTTTTATCTGGACAAATTTGAATTGTTTGTCGAGTTCCACACTCGGTTTTTCCTGTTATAAAACGCACTTCGTCTGCCGAACGCTCCTCTATGGGTATTTGCGTTAAACCATTAGTAATTTTAAAATCAAAAGTAGAAGAAGGCAACGCTACATAAAATGGTATATGATTATCTTTAGCTGCTAAAGCCTTTAAATATGTACCAATTTTATTAGCTACATCACCTGATCGAGTGGTTCTGTCTGTGCCAACGATAACCATATCAACCAAGCCGTGTTGCATTAAATGTCCACCTACATTATCGGCAATTAAAGAATGTTTAACACCATGTTGAGCAAGCTCCCAAGCTGTTAAGCTTGCCCCTTGATTGCGAGGCCTAGTTTCATCTACCCAAACATGTAAATCAATACCTGCATCATGGGCTGCATAAATAGGTGATGTGGCTGAACCGTAATCGACAAAAGCCAACCAACCAGCATTGCAATGAGTTAAAATATTAACTGTTTCACCTGATTTTTTTTGACTGATTTGTTTAATGATTTCTTTACCATATTCACCTATGCGCCGGCAAGACTCTGCATCTTCATTTGCAATGGCAATTGCCTCTTGCTTAGCCAAAAAACGCTTTTGAGCAACATCATCAACCCCATTAATAACCGATTGCACTCTATCGACAGCCCAAGCTAAATTTGATGCTGTCGGTCTAGTTGCCTTTAAAATATCTGATACTTTATTTGTATAATTATTTATATTATCATCTTCAGCTTCTAATGTTGCTATATACATACCAAAGCCAGCCGTAGCGCCTATTAAACCAGCACCACGAACATACATATCCTTAATTGCCAATCTAAAATCATCAACTGTTTTTAAATCCATAATTTCAAAATTATGTGGCAATAACTGCTGATTAATAATTTTTACAATAGTATCATCTTCACCACTTAACCATATAGTTCTGTACGCCTGATTATTTACATTCATATTCTCATCCAAATAAAATTATTTTTAAAATAATAAACTGTTTAAAATAGATAACTATATTAAATGTAAAAAACAATAGAACGCTATAACATAACTTAAGATGTAATAATCTATATATTTGATGATTTAATTTTGTTTAATCTTTTGTTCTTTTTAATTGTATTATTAACTCAATATGAGGTATTAATCTTTCTATATCACTTAGCTTATCTCTTAAAGCTGTCCACTCTTCCAAGGATAAACGCCCTGAATCTAAAATAGCTTCATGTATTTCAGTAATTAAATCAGTTTTTTGATTTTCATCTTTAGACAAAAAACCATTAATGCTAAGCAAAGTATCTAACTCGTCCTGACTGATAATATTTTTTTTATTCACTGTTCCTCCTTTTTTATAAAAGATATAAACAAATTATTTAATAAAAAAAATATTAAGCAAGAATTTATTAAAAATTTCCTAAAGCTTATTGTTTTAATTTTATAAGTAAGTCGTATAATTTTAACTCATTTAAAAAAAGGAAACGCATGGACCCCGCTATTAAAGCCGATATTGAAGCTAATACAAAAAAAAGAAGAACTTTTGCTATCATTTCACATCCCGATGCTGGTAAAACAACATTAACTGAAAAATTATTATTATTTTCTGGCATGATACGTACAGCTGGTGTTGTAGGCTCACGCAAAAGTAATCAAGGTGCAGCCTCAGATTGGATGGGAATGGAGCAAGAACGCGGTATTAGTATCACAGCATCTGCCATGCAATTTCCTTATAAAGGTTTAACTATTAATGTGTTGGATACCCCTGGTCATCAGGATTTTTGCGAAGATACATATCGTACCATTACAGCAGCAGACTCTGTAATAATGGTTATCGATTCTGCAAAAGGTGTTGAAACCCAAACCAGAAAACTATTTGAAACCTGTAAATTACGCAAAATACCCGTTATAACTTTTATTAATAAAATGGATCGCTATGGTAAAGACCCCATAGAATTAATGGAAGAAGTAGAAGAAGTTCTAGGCATAGAAGCTGCTGCAATTAACTGGCCTGTTGGACGTGGTAAAGATTTTAAAGGTGTAGTAGATTTACAATCTAACACTATTAACCTATATACAAAAACTGCTGCAGAAGGTTCTGCCAAACCAGACTTAACACAACTAAACTTAAATACTGTCCAAGCCAACAACCTTTTAAGTGACGAAGAAATCAATGATTTAAAAGACGAAGTAGAATTAATATCAGAAGCTGGCAATCAATATACCATCGAGCGTTTTAGAGACGGACAAGTAACACCTGTTTATTTTGGATCGGCATTAACTAACTTTGGCGTAGAACCTTTATTTGACGCCTTTGTAGACATAGCACCTTGTCCACATGGAAGACCTGCCAATATAGATGCCGATACAGAAATTATTGTAAGTCCTACTGAAGAACCTTTTAGTGCTTATATTTTTAAATTACAAGCAAATATGAATCCACGCCACCGTGATTGCATTGCTTTTATGCGTATTAATACAGGTCGCTTTGAAAAAGATTTAGTAGTTACCAATCAACGCTCTGGAAAAAAAATACGTTTAGCACAGCCACACTCTTTAATGGCAGAAGGTCGTGAAACTTTAATTAGTGCATATCCAGGCGATGTTATCGGCGTAATTAGCTCTGGCAATTTTCAGATTGGAGATACAATAACAAGCAAAAATAATTTTACATATAAACCATTACCATACTTTCAACCAGAACATTTTGCCAGACTTGAACCAGCAGAATTTGGCAAACGCAAGGCTATTGATAAAGGATTAGCTCAATTAGTAGCTGAGGGAACAGTACAAATTATGCGCGATTGGGAAGACCATAATGCCAATGCGTTTATCGGTGCAGTAGGACAATTGCAATTTGAAGTCCTACGTTACAGATTAGAAGACGAATACAAAGTAAAAACCAAACTTACCCCACTTGGCTTTGACTGTAGTTGTTGGTTAATGGGTGATGTGGATTCGTTTAAATTACCCTTTGGAGCAAAAATAGTTAAAGACCAAAGAGATATGCCAATGGTGTTATTTAAAAATCAATGGGATAAAGGATATGCAGAACGCGAAAATCCTAATCACCAACTGGTGGATTACGCTTAGCTTAACACTAAAACTGTACGTTGAGAAAAAAGTCTTTATAGCTGTATAATAAATTTATGCTAACAACATCTCCTATATCACCAAGTTGGTTAAAATATTTGCATAAAGAATTTACTCAGCCTTATATGCAAAATTTACAAAAATTTTTACAATGCGAAAATCAACAATATGTGGTTTATCCAGAAGATAAACTAAGATTTCATGCACTTAATATTTGCCCAATAGAAAACACCAAAATAGTCATTATAGGTCAAGACCCATACCACGGCAAAAATCAAGCCCATGGTTTAGCTTTTTCTGTTCAACAAGGTGTTAAAATACCTCCGTCGTTGCGCAATATATATAAAGAGATAGAATCTTCTTTACATATAACTATGTCGCAAAATGGTGATTTATCTAATTGGGCAAAACAAGGTGTCTTATTAATTAATGCAACTCTAAGCGTACGTCACGCAACACCACAATCACACGCCAAAAAAGGCTGGCAAAAATTTACTGATTGTATAATACATACTGTAAATGATAAATGTGATCATATCATATTTATGTTGTGGGGCAAACCGGCTCAACAAAAACTAAATTTAATTAATACTAAAAAACACTTGGTACTACAAGCTCCACACCCTTCTCCACTATCAGCTTACCGAGGTTTTTTTGGTTGCAACCATTTTAAACTAGCTAATCAATATTTACAAAAACATCAAAAAACACCAATTAATTGGCAAGTCTAATTGTGATTATTACCAAAAAAGAAATCTTCTAACATCAAACAAATTGTATGATAAATTGGTAAATGCAATTCTTGCACTTCTAAAGTTCTACTAGCTGGTACTTTAAGGGTAATATCAGCTATCTTTGATAATTTTCCACCATCTTGACCTGTTAATAAAATTGTTGCCATACCTTTAGCTTTAGCAACTTCAAATGCATAAATAATATTTTGAGCATTTCCAGAGGTGCTAATACCCAAAAGTACATCCTTGGATTGTCCCAAAGCCAAAACTAATTGCGCAAAAATCAACTCTGGATCAACATCGTTAGCAAACGCTGTGCTTAAACTCATAAAATTAGTTAATGGTATTGCTGGTAATGCACCTTGTAAATGATTCTTTAAATAATCAGGTAGCTTATCTGCTAAGTCAGATTTAAGTGGCCTTGGTATCTCAAAAGATTTTAACAACTCACCACTAATATGTTCGGCATCTGCTCCACTACCACCATTGCCTGCTAATAATAGTTTTCCACCTTGATTAAAACAATTACACAATACTTCAAAACAGGACTGAACTGTTGATTCTAAACCGCTCAAATTAGGATAGCGACTACTCAATACTTTAAAATAAGGATTCATAATATCTCATTAATTAAATTGTCATATTTATAATATACAGATGTTATTTTATCATATTATGATTTATTAAACAGTAAAAAGACATACACTAAGTGTTTATAATAAACTATCCGCTTTTAATAATTCCAAAATCATCAGTTCAATTTCTTCATCTGGCAAATAAGCACATTCCTGAAAATCATTTATAATTGCAACATATTTACTAGCTGTCGAGACTACTGTCAATGGACTTAAATTTGTTTGCTCTGTAATAAATTTAGATATTTTTTTAAACCATGGATTATCAGTAACGCTTTGGTTATTAGATTTCGCATCAATGTGATATTGTTCTACAGTTGGTTCACTGATAATTTCAATTGTATCTGGGATTTTACTTTCAAATTCTTCATAATTTTTATTACTTTTGTTATTTTGTACTAAATCATGTTCAGAACCAGGAATTGCTAATTGAGCCAAGAAATCATTTTTTATATCGGTTAGTATTTTCCATAATACTCCTGCATTTGGCTTAGGTTGGTTATTTAAATATTCTTGCAAACTATCCAAAAAAACATTTTGTAATTTTTGAGCTTTTTGAGCTCGATGATACATATCTGGGTAAAATCGTACAAATGTGTCAACAGATACATTACTTATGGCTATGACTTTAGATTTAACAGTAAAAGTGAGCTCGCTTAAAAAATTAATTATGTTTAATTCCTCTTGATTGGCTACTGCCCTATCACCGCTTTTTTGAAAAGGTGTCAATTTATATTTAGATCTATTTTTTTTCATTAGGTTTACAAGATGTTCTCTACCTATAACATTGCGTTTAAATTTAGATTTTAATCCATTAGTTATATATTTAAAACACCACTCTCTAGTCGCTGGAGAACTTAATTTTTCGCCTTTTATTTTGCATTCCAGTTCGCAAAATTTAATCTGTTCTTTTAATAAACTGACTGCCTCAGAATGGATAGTAGCTAATTTTGAACCCTTTTTCTTTTCTTGATTAATAAACCCTTGAATCATTTTGTTTACTTTAGCTGTTGTGAATCTAAATTTTTCAGTTAAATCTTCTAAAACTATATCTAAATCCTTACCGTAACTTTCAAAGCCACCCTTGGTATTTTGTCCACGATAAACCTTTAAGAACCATTCACCTCCACGTTTTTCAAATGAATCTTTCATAGAAACTGATTTAATAATACCATGATCCATTAAACGTTTTAAATAACGCTTATAAAAATCTCGCCTTTCTGCCGCTGGATTTTTACCAGAAGAACAAATCCCTGTTACTTTTCCCCAATAACTAAACTCTATTTCAAAAGTATCTCGATTATACAATTGCTTTTTTAAATGATGATAAACTTCGGTTTGTGGCCCTATTTTTAATAATTTAATTTCAGATCTGTCTAAGGTATGTTCACTTTCTAGTGCTCTATTAAAACATATAGGATCTACTGCTACTTCATAATAAACTCTGCGTCCTTCATTGATTATAACTACAGAACTTAAAGGATGAAATGATGCTTTTTTAGCTCCGCCAGTTAATGCGTCTAAAACGCCCTCAAATTCAATATCAGATTTGTACAGTGTATTGATTGCTTGTTTTATTTGATTTCTATAAGCGGCAGTATCCGCCCATGCAAACACACGCAAAACTTCTGATACTGTAAATCTAAATGTAAATAAGCCTTGATGCTCTTTTAAAAATGCTTTGTCATTTTGACGACGATAATATAATTTAATACCAATATTTAAAATAGCTCTAAAAACCATTTGTGTAAATTTAGTAAATTCATCTGCATCTGTTATTGTAATTTTTGTATGTACTAAAGTATAACCATGACCAGGTAATGGAAATGGCATCATAAATTCTTTTTTTAAAATTTTATGTTGGCTATCTTCTATTTTAAAATAAGGAATAGATTCAGAGCTATAGAATAAAGATAGGCTACCTGAAACATATTCTTCAATTATTTTATTTTCGGTAATTTCTTCGTTTATGTGTAATGAAATGGCTTTAGTCATAATTTAATTTAAAGTTATTAACTATATAACTATATAACTATATAACTATATAACAACAAATTTTTATTCATTTAAAACCTTTATATAAAATAAGTTATGTAAATTATTGAGCAATCAATACGGATTATTTGAGCAATCAATACGGATTGTTTGAGCAACCAATACGGATTGTTTGAGCAACCAGTATGGATAAAAGCTGAGCAGTCAGTACGGATAGATATTAAATATGAGCAATCAGTACGGATTAGCTAATATATTGATAATATTATTATCAATATAATGTTTTTGAGCATTTTTTACAGATATTTAATTGATTATTACTAATGCGCTATATTCAATAGTTGTTTATTTATAGACAGGTATAAATAGCTATGCACATACTTAAATACTTATAATATAAAGCTTTATAAATGCACACATAATAAGTGAGCATATAGCGCATATTAAACACCTATGGAATAGCTATTGTTTATGAGCATAAATTACGGATTTAACACTAAAAAGATAGT
>JAMOSO010000065.1 GCA_027063065.1 Planctomycetota bacterium
CTCGCCAATTTTATAACTATTTTGTTTTACAGTAGTCAATGGTATATATAATTGATCTTCCATCGTTATATTACCATAACCTATCAAAGATATATCCTCTGGGATACTGAGACCATTTTCAATAATAGCCTTATGTGCACCCCAAGCCATCATATCGCTCGCACAAAAAACAGCTGTTGGGCGCTGATCATTTGGCATCCCATGCGATGAGCGGGCATGCCATGCTTATCTATCCACTTATAAACAGTGTCTTTGCTGATCCCGAGGTATTTACATATTTCATCTACTGACAACCAGCGATCATTTATTTCTGCCATGTCTCATACTCCTCTTGGGGACTAATGCATTTTGCTTTTGACCTCAACAGAAGCAGTTAAAGAGAGCTGCAAATACAACACTCCCACACTAATTCACCTTATAAATATACAAAAGAAAGCCGGAAGTCAAATGTTCTTTGCCGATTTAAGCCGATTTCGTTTTATTATTTATTCCTCCGATTTTAAAAAAACACATAAACTACAATCAATTTAAAGCCTTGTACCATCCTGAAAACAACCAATATTAATTTAACACAGCCTATCGACTTTCATTTAGATTATACAAAAAGAATAACCTAAAAAGATACAAGTCAATACAATCATAAAACATATTTAGATTAATCTAAAAGACACATAAAATAGCGCACAAGCAAACATAGTCCCATACATCAAAAGCGTTAGAAATTTAGTGTTATTTACAAATAGATTGTTAAAATAATTACAAACTAACGGTTTAAAGAATGGACATTATGGCTAAATCTAAAAAAACAAAACACACATCAATCATACCCGCTTCCGCAGGGTTCCCACCAATTTTACCAATTATCCCAATCGATATGCGTCCGCTTTTTCCTAAAATGCTCGCGCCAGTGATTATTGATGATGAGGATTTAAAAAAAGTAATTACCGATATGCAAGGTACAGATTCAAAATACATCGGCCTGGCAATGACTTTGCCAGATAACGACAAAGTATCCAATGTCAGTAATTCTAAGTTTAAAAAAAATATACCTAATATTTACAATATTGGTGTTGTTGCCGAAATAGTACAAACCAACTACGACGAAGAAACTGGCGTATTTCAAGCTATGTTAGGTGTGTTGGATAGATTTGAGATTGTTGAATATAAACAAAAATACCCATACATAATAACACAAGTAGAATACCTTCCAGAAGTAGAAACTGGCAATGATGAAGAAATGAAAGCATACTCAGTTTCAATCATTAATTGCATTAAAGAATTAGTTCAGCTAAACCCCCTTTTTAAAGAAGAACTAAATCTTTTTATGTCACGCTCAAATCTAAACGAACCTGGCCGATTAGCAGATTTTGCAGCCAGTATGACCACTGCCAACGGAACTGACTTACAAGACATATTAGAAGCCTTAGACGTTAGATATCGCATAGAAAAAGCACTAGTGCTGTTAAAAAAAGAAATCGACATATCAAAATTACAAGTAAAAATAAACAGTCAAATAGAAGCAAAAATGTCTAAACAGCAAAGAGAGTTTTTTCTTCGAGAACAGTTAAAAGAAATCAAAAAAGAGCTTGGCCTTGCCAAAGAAGGCAAAGATGCCGAAATTGAAAAATTTCAAAAACGCTTAGAAAAACTTACAATACCAAAAGATGTCAAAGCTGTAATTGATGAAGAAATTGAAAAAATCGGTTTTTTAGATCAGACTTCACCAGAATTTAATATTAGCCGTAACTACCTAGACTGGCTCACCATATTACCTTGGGGTGTATTCAGTGATGATGACTACGATCTTAAAAAAGCCAAACGCATTTTAAACCAAGACCATTATGGCTTAGAAGACGTAAAAGAACGCATATTAGAATTTTTAGCAGTGGGCAAATTAAATAAATCTGTCAAAGGCTCAATCATCTGTTTTGTTGGCCCTCCCGGAGTTGGAAAAACATCAATAGGTCAAAGTATCGCACGTTCAATAGGACGGAAATTTTTTAGATTTTCCGTTGGTGGTATGCGTGATGAGGCCGAAATCAAAGGGCACAGACGTACATATATAGGTGCGTTACCAGGTAAGTTTTTACAGGCAATGAAAACCTGCAAAACCTCAAACCCCGTAATCATGCTGGACGAAATAGATAAAATCGGTTCTAGCTTTCATGGAGATCCAGCATCTGCATTATTAGAAACACTTGATCCAGAGCAAAATTCAGGTTTTTTAGATCACTTTTTAGACGTGCCTTTTGATTTGTCAAATGTGCTTTTTATATGCACTGCAAATTCGCTCGAAACAATCCCAAGCGCACTATTAGACAGAATGGAAATCATCAGGCTATCTGGCTATATTTTGGAAGAAAAATTACAAATTGCCAAGCGATATCTAGTACCAAAACAAATACAAGAATGCGGTTTAGCCAAGAAAAAAGTAACTATTTCAAACGATGCCTTAAAATCGATAATATCAGGATATGCACGCGAACCAGGTGTACGTGGACTAGATAATTTTTTAAAAAAAATAATGCGAAAATCTGCCAAACACGTTTTAACAGAAAACAAACGTACTGTAAAAATAGAAGATAAAAACATTGAAGAACTATTAGGTCAAGCATATTTTAATGATGACGACTTATATAACACTCCTAGAATAGGAGTTATTAGAGGTCTTGCTTGGACAAGCATGGGTGGCGATACACTTTTTATTGAAGCCACAGGAATCAAATCTAAGCAAGGTAGTTTTAAACAAACAGGGCAATTGGGCAATGTTATGATTGAATCCAGCGAAATTGCTTATACATACATCAGAGGTTTTTTATCAGAAGACGAAAAAGCAACTAATTTTTTTGAAGAGACATCTATACATTTACATGTCCCAGAAGGAGCTACACCAAAAGACGGACCATCTGCAGGAGTTGCCATGTCTTGTGCGCTATACTCATTAGCAAAAGGAGTTGCTATAAAATCAAATTTTGCAATGACTGGAGAGCTCAGCCTTACTGGATTAGTTTTACCAATTGGTGGTTTAAAAGAAAAAACAATAGCAGCAAAAAGAGTTAAAGCAGTTAATTTGTTATTTCCAAAAGAAAACAAAAAAGATTTTGATGAATTACCAAAACATATAAAACGTGGTTTAAAACCACATTTTGTATCTACATTTGACGAAGTAGTTAAAATAGTGTTTCCAAAAAACAAAACTAAAAAATAACTAATGTTTCCATATAAGTTGCAACCGAGCAACTTATATGGAAATATTTTCAAACTAATTATTCAGTAAAGTCTTTACCTTGTCAGCTAAATCATAAAACTCAAACGGCTTTTGCAAAATATCGTCAGCATTCATACTCTTTGCAATTTTTTGAGCTTCTGCATCACTTTTAAAACCTGCCTTTCCTGTCATAGACAATATTTTAGTCTCAGGAGAAATATCTCTTAGTTCTCTAATTAAATCAAAACCAGATGAACCAGGCATCATAATATCAGTAATAACTAAATCGCACTTTTGATTATTAAACTTGTGTAGGGCCTCTTCCACCGAATGAGCCGCATAAATTTTATAACTGTAATCAATGGCGCTGAGCATATCGCCTAGCACCATTAAAATTTCATTTTGATCATCAACCACTAAAATTGATTTTGACATTTCTATACCATCCAATCTATAAATTATACTTTTTATTAAAGCGTTTTAGAAATCAACACAATATTGCCACGTTTATTATACACAACTTTATCCATAACTTGTTTAACCATTTGTATACCAAAACCGCCAGGCCGCTTACCCTCTTGCTTGCGTTTAAGCAATTTAGTCAACAAATCATCATCACTATCACACATTGTCTCAAAGCCCAAGCCTTCATCTTCTATTTTAAACACAATTTCATTAGCAAACAAAGCATAAGACAAAGATATCTTTTTATTACAATTATTATTATTGCCCCACTCTATTGCGTTGCGACCTATCTCATCTATAGCCATAGTAATATCTTGCTGTATATCATTATCAATATTAGATGCCTGCAAAATTTGTGTTATATTTTTAATTCGCTCTAAAAGACCAAAATAGCTATCTGCTGTAAGCTCAATCCAACCCTCTACATTATGCTTTAAAGAAAAGCAAGCATCAGCCTTATTTAAATTTTGTGATTTTGAAATCAATTTATGCAACTCATCCAACCTAAAAGGTTTCTGCAAAATAAAATCAGCTCCTTGCTTATAGCAATCCATCAACTGAGATTCTGTAGCAACACCAGAAACCACAATAATTAAAGGTTTGACATCCCTATTTTGTATCAATGGTAAAAATGTAACTCCATAATTACCAACTAAATGTAAATCCAAAATTACAACATCATATTGATTATTATCTAAAGCATTAAATGCTGATTTAACATCAAAAACACCTGTTACAATTTGATAACCACAATCTTTAAAAAAATCACATAAAGTAGCATTAAAAATTCTATCGTCCTCTAAAACTAATACAGATAAGTCTGAGCTACTCATTAGTATTTGATATAAATATTAACTCTCGTTTTTGTTTGCTTAAAACTGAACGACCTACCACTATACCAGTAGCACATCTTATATCATCATTATCCTCTTGTAATAAAGGCAATAATTTAGCACCAATATTAAGACAATTAAATTTACCTAAAGCTTTTAAAGATGCCAAACGCAATTTAACATTATTATCTTTATTACTTGCAACCAATATTAAATTTGATACCCAACTATCGCCACCTATTGTCTCTAATACTTTGATGGCAGAGATACGCAAATCAGTTGGCATTTTATTATCAGAGACCAAATTACTAAATGGCAATAATAGCGTTTTAAAGTCAAACTCGCCTACAAGTTTACTTCTTAATACACCAACACATAACACCTTTAATAACTCAACGTCCTTAGAATTGACAGCCTGCATAATCAGGCTAGACATTTTATCTATTCCACTAAAATTATCTTCATAACCTGTTGATAACAAGGCTATAGCCGCCCTTGCACTAATGCGTAAATCTGGATAATTTAAAGCCTCTAAAACTACTTTAGAAATTTTATCATCTTTGCCATTTTGACATACTAAATCAGTATTACTAACATCAGTTAATGCTTCTAATATAGCAGATGATAAATTTATTCGCTTATATTTAAGGGTAGTAAACAATGCTTCTTTTAATATATTTTCACCTGATGCCCTGAGAAGACTATTTACATACTTGAGGGATTCTAATTGTTTTGTATAAAATTCAGTCAATTCATCTGCCAAATCTTGATTGCCAGAAAACAATTTATCATCTTTAACAGATAAAAAATCTTGAGCCTCTTGCAACTGTGATAATTTTGCGATTAATAATAAAGCAGAATATCCACTTTCTAAATGACCAGACATAGCACGTTTAACTATTTTTTCTGCCAATATATTTTTATATGCCATTTGCGGAACTCGCTTAGACACCAGCTCTCCTGCATCGTCTAGCGCCCACACATACCCATCACTAACAATTGCGGCTCCTAAACCACGTTTACCAAAAAGGTAGTCAATGATTAAATTTTTGTAACTTTCTATAGGATTTAACTCTCCTAAATCATTATATTGACGTATTTTAGCTAAAGCCTCACCCGCGATGCGCCTTTCGCTTTGGTTACCGTTTTGTTCTAACTCTAAAAGACGTGGCACAGCAACAACACTTTTGTATTCACCTAAAACAAATATGGCCGTATTGGCAAGCATCTCATTGCTACTATAAGAAATTTCAATAACTGGCCAAACTGCATTTGGACCAGCAGCAATAATTGCCCGTGTATAATATGCACGGTTTGCTGCAATAGTTTCGGCATTTAGTGCCTTAAATAAAGGACCAATTGCAAATTGTCCAGCTTGACCTAAGCCCTCTATAGCACCAACAGCAGGATTGGCATCTTCACTCCAACGTATCCACCTGTGTTTATAATCAATTACCAAAGCCTCTATCATTGCATTAATAGATTCGTCATCCTTTAAGGCGACACTTTCGCCTATTTTTGCCATTGTCAAAATATTTGCCACTACTTTTTGCAGTTCTTCTTGTTGTGACATTTGCAAAAACTTATTAAATCCTATGGTCTTTCGCAAATTAAGAGCCTGTTGAGATGTTGGTTTTAAATTTAATATTTCGCTTAATTTTTTAGACGCATCTTTAAAATTACCTGATTCATAAGCTCTAACTGCATCCTGAGATAATTTTTCAATACTTTGATCACCACTGGTGGCAAGCACAAGAGACTGTCCGCACGCTAATGCTACGCTAAGAGCGGCTACTATTTGGTATTTAAAACCCATTTAAACTCCTATGTGATTTATTTATATTAATGAACTATTTACTATAGGCATAATTATCACTAAATTCAAGGGAAAGAGAATGCCAGATTAAAACCTTTATGTTATACTAAAAAACTATGATTTTGTTACGACATATAACTTTGGAATTTTTACGCAATATGCTAAGTTCTTTATTAGTGATTGGGTTTATATTATTTGTTGGTAGAAGTATAAAATTATTGCGCGAAGGATTTGACCTTTTACTGCTTTTGCAAATGGCAATATATATTTTGCCATATATTTTAACCTTTGTAATACCCATATCATTAATAACTGCTTCGGTTCTAACTTATGGACGTTTAGCGTCTGACAATGAAGTTACAACAATACGGGCATCTGGCATAAATCTGTGGAGTACAACTAAATACATTTGGATTATAGCTATTTTATGTAGCGCTATTACTTATCATTTAGCCGATCAAGTGCTACCTAAAGCACGTTTTGAATTACTTAAAATCGTTAGAAATAGCGCTATACACCTACTGAATAATCGTATTAATAGTGGGGATAAAATAATACAATTTTCAGATTTTTTAATTTCCTTTGGCAGTCGGGATTCAAAAAAACAAATACTCAATGCTGTAGTAATTCAAAAATTTAAAGATAGTAATCTATCCCAGCAAATTGAAGCCTCTTGGGCTAAACTGCCTACTGTCAATAATCAAGACATTGTGAGTATGGACTTATACAACGGTCAAATGACTAATTTTGAACGTCAAAGCGCACCTTTAAGATTTAAAGGCTTTCATTTTGAATTAAACCCAATGGAAAGTAACGGCAATACTAATAAAAGCTTTAAGGATATGACCTCCTCTGAATTGTGGAACGTAATTAAACTCAAAAAATTAAAACCAAAGCAAGTATCCAAAATAAAATATATTATTTATTCAAAACTTTCTATGGCATGTAGTTGTTTAGTATTTATAGCATTAGGTATACCAATGGGTTTGATTGGTAAACACAGCAATCGTATAGTTGGTTTTGGTTTTGCTTTAGCTATTGTCTTTTTACTTTATTACCCATTAATGTTAATTTTTAGATCGTTAGGAGAATCTGGCACTTTACCCGCTATGTTATGTGCATGGTCTCCAAATATTATACTTATTATTTTAAGTGCTTACTTAATAAAACACGTCCATAATTGAGGTTATAATGAGTTTTGTCCATCTGCATACACATACCCAATACTCACTATTAGAGGGTGCTTGCCGAATAAAACCTTTAATGCAACGGTGTACAGAACTGAATATGCCAGCAGTAGCTATGACAGATCACGGCAATATGTTTGGTACGGTGGATTTTTTTAAAGCGGCAAAAGCAAACAACATCAAACCAATTATAGGCAGTGGTTTTTATATTGCTCCCAAAACAATGGATAATAGAGAAATCAAAGTCGGTGGTAGATGGTTTTTTCATATAAACATTTTAGCTATGAGCTTTACTGGCTATCAAAACTTAATACAGCTAAGTACTGCTGGATATTTAAAAGGATTTTATTATAAACCACGCATAGATAAGCATATTTTAAAAACATACAATAAAGATTTAATATGCCTATCAGGTGGAGCAAGAAGCGAAATAAATTTTCATATTGAAGCTGGCAATATAGATAAAGCCACTCAAATTGCCACTGAATTTAAAGACATATTTGGTGATAGATACTACTTAGAACTACAAGATAACGGTATTGCATCTCAACGCGTTGCCAATCGTCATCTTATCGAAATTGGACAAGAGCTAAATATAGAAGTTGTAGCCACCAACGATGTGCACTACCTAGAAAGAGACGATGCATATGCCCATGAAGTTTTAATGTGCATCGGTTCTAAACGCCTAATAACAGATGAACGCAGAGTACGCTTAGAAAGTAATGAATATTATTTTAAATCTGCAGAAGAAATGGTAAATATTTTTGCTGAAACACCAAAAGCCATTAATAATACCTTAGAAATTGCCAATAGGTGCAATTTAGAAATACCTTTACGCGATTATCATCTGCCTAATTTTGAAGTACCACATAATACCACTCCTGCAAACCATTTGCGTGATTTAACCTATAAAGGTTTAAAAAATCTATATCCAGAGATGCCAAAATCAGTAACCGATCGTGCCGAAAAAGAGTTGGGTATAATCAATGATATGGGCTTTCCATCTTATTTTTTAATTGTGCATGATTTTGTTGCCTATGCCCATAGCAAACAAATACCCGTAGGTCCAGGGCGCGGATCTGGTGCTGGATCTATCGTAGCATACGCACTGGGCATAACTGGACTCGATCCTCTAAAATATGATTTATTATTTGAACGGTTTTTAAATCCAGCTCGTGTTAGTATGCCTGATTTTGACATAGACTTTTGTTTTGATAGAAGACAAGAAGTTATTGATTATGTTGTCGACAAATACGGCGAAGACAAAGTAACACAAATTATAACCTTTGGTACTTTAGCCGCTAGAGGTGTAGTGCGAGATGTAGCGCGCGTTTTGGATTGTTCATTACAAAAAGCAGATATTATTGCAAAACTTATCCCCACAGGTATGAAATTAGGTGAGGCTGTCGAAAAAGAACCCGATCTTAATAAAATGTATGAAGAAGACCAAGAAGCTCGCGAAATAATAATGATTGGACGCAAACTTGAAGGTTTAGGCAGGCATGCTGGTAAACACGCTTGTGCCATGGTTATTAGCGATAAATCATTAACAGAATATCTACCTCTATTTAAAAGCGGCGAGGATATTTCAACCCAATTTGAAATGGCATCTGTCGATGAAATTGGTATGTTAAAAATGGACTTTTTAGGTTTAAAAACTCTTACTTTAATTGACAAAGCCGTCAAGATGGTTCGGCAAAAAGTAGATTCTGAGTTAGATATAACCAAAATAAATTTATCCGATGAAAAGACTTTTGAATTATTTGGTCACGGAAACACAAAGGGAGTGTTTCAGGTAGAATCAGACGGTATGCGCGCCCTGTTAAAAAAATTGCGTGCCAATTCTTTTGAAGATATTATAGCCTTAGTTGCCCTATATCGCCCAGGACCATTAGAAAGTGGCATGGTAGATGATTTTTGCAAATGCAAAAATGGCGAAAAAGAAATTGAATACCAACATCCAATGCTAGAGTCTATTTTGGATGTTACTTATGGTGGCATTGTATACCAAGAACAAGTTCAACGTATTGCCAATAAACTTGGCAATTTTTCCTTAGGCGAAGCTGACAATTTACGTCGTGCAATGGGTAAAAAGAAACCCGAAGAAATGAAAAAATTTAGAGGTAAATTTGTCGAAGGTTGTATGGCAAATAATATTTCAGATAAAATTGCAGGCGATATTTTTGATAATATGGAAAAATTTGCAGGCTATGGATTTAACAAATCACATTCGGCGGCCTATGCCCTACTTACATATCAAACTGCATATTTAAAAGCACATTATCCAGATATCTATATGACTGCCTTATTAAATAACGAATTGGGCAATCAAGATAAATTAGTCGAATATATCGAAGATGCGCGTGAACAAGGGATGGAAATTTTACCACCTGATATTAATAAAAGTGTTAAAACCTTTAATTTAGAATCAAAAAATTGCATTAGATTTGGCTTAGAAGGCATAAAGGCTGTTGGCAGTAAGGCTATAGATTCCATTATAAAATCACGAGCCAATAAAAATTTCAACACTATATTTGACTTAACTCGTGAAGTAGACTTACGCCTATGTAATAAACAGGTACTAGAAGCCTTAATAAAAAGTGGCGCTATGGACAATCTGACTGGCAATAGAGCCTCTCAGCTTTCGGTAGTCGACGATGCAATAGCATCTGGCAATTCTGCCCAAAAAGAAGCCGACAGTGGTCAACTATCCTTATTTGC
This sequence comes from Planctomycetota bacterium, assembly GCA_027063065.1. GTDB lineage: Bacteria > Planctomycetota > JAMOSO01 > JAMOSO01 > JAMOSO01 > JAMOSO01. The sequence goes on from JAMOSO010000065.1 coordinate 10,231, forward strand.
GGGTTTTGAAGACCAAGCAGCTCTTATAGAACCAGAAGTTCCTGCTATCCCAGAATTTAACCAACGTGAAAAATTGAGAATAGAAAAAGAATTTCTAGGCTTTTATGTAAGCTCACACCCCTTAATCGAAGTGCAGGATATAATAAAAAATTATACCAATTGCCATTCGGCAAACATTATATCTAAACGTCAAAAACAAAACGTAGTAGTAGGTGGAATTGTCAAAGGCATAAGATACACTTTTACCAAAGCCAAAAATCAAAAAATGGCAATGTTTAAATTAGAGGATCAACGTGGCGATATAAATTGTGTTGTTTTTCCACGTTCATTTGCAAAATATCAAGAATATTTAATCGATGATGAAATTGTATTTTTAAAGGGTTCCGCAGATTTAAGTCGTAACGAACCTCAAGTATTAGTTGACGAAATTATCCCCATAGATTTAGCAGATGAAAGATTAGCAACCAGTATAATTTTAGAAATTAAAGAAACTGATTTAACTCAAAAAAATATTGATAATCTAAAAATATTATTACAGGAACACCATGGCGACTTGCCAGTATATTTTAATGTTTATGTGCAAAATTTATTAGTAGAAATGCAAACAAAGCAAATATATAAAGCAAATGCTAGTCGCAAATTAAAAGAAAGTTGTCAAAACATATTTGGTAAAAATTCTATTACTTTTACAGGATAATAAGGATAAAATATACAAATTTAGGCTTATTGATGCTTGATTATAAAAGCCTAATTTGTATAGTGTTACGAAATATTTATGAAATTTATTACTACTATTATCCAAGAAGTTGATGAGGCATTAAAAGCTTTTTTGCCAACTGAGCGATCCTTTCACCCAAGGCTGTCAAAAGCGATGGCATATTCTATTTTTGCTGGCGGCAAGCGATTACGCCCTATTTTAACATTATTGTGCAATCAAATGCTCAATGGCGACAAAAACAACGCTATGCCGGCAGCATGTGCTATTGAGATGATTCATACATATTCATTAATTCACGATGATTTGCCAGCAATGGATAATGACGATTTACGTCGAGGCAAAGCCACTAACCATATAGCTTTTGATGAAGCTACAGCCATTTTAGCAGGCGATGGTTTATTGACCCATGCTTTCACCACAATTGTAGAATATACCCCAGATAAAATAATAGCCAGTAAACTTGTATCAACATTATCTAAGGCCGCTGGCCCAAGAGGAATGGTTGGCGGACAAATGGCCGATATGTTAGGCAACTCTAAAAACACAATAAAAAGTTTAGAAAAAATCCACAAAGGCAAAACAGCGGCAATGATTGCAGCCGCACTAAAAATGGGTGCACAATCTGCACAGGCATCTCATAAACAAGCCAATCAACTATATGATGCTGGTATTGCTATGGGACTAGCCTTTCAAATCACTGATGATTTATTAGACATAGAATCAACATCCGCAGTGTTGGGCAAGTCAGTAGGCAAAGATATAGCACAAAATAAAGCCACCTATCCAGCCATATTAGGCAAGGTTAAAGCACGCAATTTAGCACAAAAATATTGCCAAGAAAGTATAGATTGTTTTAATCAATATGGTTCAAAAGCTGATAAACTAATAAAAATAACACAGTCAATTTTAGACAGAAAAAAATGATTTACCCCCTACTTTCTAAAATTGAGAACTCAAAACAACTACACAAACTTTCGTCTGAAGAGCTAAATGCACTTTGCCATGAAATACGTACTAAATTAATTGAAACCGTATCTAAAACAGGTGGACATTTATCTTCTAACTTAGGTATTGTAGAACTTACTGTTGCCTTGCATATCTGCTATGACGTCTATCAAGATAGCTTAATTTTTGATGTTGGACACCAAGTTTACCCACATAAACTATTAACTGGAAGATTTTCTAAATTTAACAGCTTAAAGCAAAAAGGCGGTTTAACTGGTTATCCAAATCCAAACGAAAGTAATGCTGATCCATTTTTTACATCCCATGCTTCAACATCAATTTCGTCTGCATTAGGTATAGCTTGTGCCAATAACTACACTGGTAAAAAAGCAAAAGCCATAGCAGTAATTGGCGATGGTGCAATGACTGGAGGCGTAGCCTTTGAAGCTTTAAACAATGCTGGTGCAAATACTAGTGATTTGTTAGTTATCTTAAACGATAATGAAATGTCAATATCACCATCTGTTGGTGCATTAAATAGCTCACTGGCAAAAATCCGTGCTACACCGCATTACAATGCTGTAAAAAATAAATTTAACAAGTTTTTAAAAACATTACCCGGTGGAAAAATCATATTTAATATTCATAAATATATGATGAGCTTAACAAAATCAGCCCTTACCCCTGGGTCTATTTTTAGAGAAATGGGGTTTAGATGTTTTGGGCCTATTGACGGCAATGATTTACCATTATTAATTGATGAAATTAATAATTTAAAAAAATTAAATGGACCTATATTATTGCATGTTCTAACCAAAAAAGGTAAAGGATATGCACCTGCACAAAACAATCCATCCGATTTTCACGGGGTTAGTCCTTTTGAACCTTATTCAATCCCAACTGAAGAAGAAATTCCACAAAAAGATTTGCCAAGCTATACTGAAGTTTTTAAAAATGCGCTTATTGAGCTAGCTAAAAACAACAAAGGTATAATTGCCATCACTGCTGCAATGGCACAAGGGACAGGCTTAAGCAGTTTTGAAGAGCGCTTTCCCAAGCGTTACTTTGATGTTGGCATTGCAGAACAACACGCTGTGTGTTTTGGTGCTGCATTGGCAAAAGGTGGCGTAAAACCTGTTATTGCAATTTATTCTAGCTTTTTGCAACGGGCATACGATCAAATGTTTCATGATATTGCCTTACAAAAACTAGCACCAATTTTTTGTTTAGACCGAGCTGGACTAGTCGGCAGTGACGGGCCATCTCAACATGGTTTATTTGACATAGCCTACCTTAGACATTTGCCAAATATTATTTTAATGGCTCCAAGTTCTGCACCAGAGCTTAGGCTAATGTTAAAATTTGCAACCAAACAAAATATCGCAACTGTTATACGCTATCCAAAAGCAAAAGCTAATGAAACACACCCCACTGCTATAACGGAAATTTCATTAGGAAAGGCAGAAATTATATCATCAGCTGGCACAATCTTATTAGTCAACTACGGTGCTTTATTAGACGAAACAATAAAAGCATCTGAAATTTTAAAAACGCACAATATCGAATGTTCCATTATTAATGCGCGCTTTGCAAAACCATTGGATTACAATACTATTGCCAAACACTCAAATCAAGACAGCCTTATTGTAACTGTTGAAGATCACTCTCGCCAAGGAGGTTTTGGCTCTGCATTATTAGAAAATTTAAATGATGCCAATATACAACGCAATGTTATTCGTTTAGGGGTTCCTGACCGTTTTATTGATCATGCCAGTCGGTCACAACAACTGCAAGAAGTTGGCATCGATGCCGATGCAATAGTTAAAACAGTCCAAACATTTTTACAAAAATGACCCAACCAAAACAACATACCGCTGGTGGCATACGCGAGATGATTGCCATTGCATTGCCTATGATGATTTCCAATGCAAGCGAAACAATTATGACTGTTACCGATCGCTACTTTTTATCCCAGCTTAGTCCCGAACATATGGCTGCAGCAATGGGTGGCGGGGTATTAGCGTTTACTATGATGTGTTTTTTTATTGGCATTTTAGGTTATTCAACTGCTATGGTAGCACAAAATGTAGGCGCAAATAAAAGTGAACTTTGCTTTAAAGTTACTTTTCAAGCCATAATAATTACATTTTTAGCCTATCCACTTTTAATATTTATTGCCCCATTAGGTATTTTAATTTTTAAATCATCTGGTATTAGTCCTGTACAATTAACGCAACAAAGTATTTATTTTAATATATTGATGTATGGTTCTGTAATTGCACTTATCAGAATAGCTTTAAGTAATTTTTTTTCTGGATTAGGCAAAACAAAGATTATTATGCTAAGTTCTTTCATCACAATGATGGTTAATGTTCTTGTAAATTACATTTTGATATTTGGACATTTAGGTTTTAAACCTATGGGTATCAAAGGCGCAGCCTACGGAACATTGATAGGTTCGGCTACTGGTATGAGCATTTTAATAATTGCAATTTTAAGATCTAAATATGCCAAAGATTATCCCATTGCCAACGCCTTAAACTTTGACAAAAAGATTATTAAAAAATTATTAAAATTTGGCTATCCAGCAGGCATTGAATTATTTTTAAATTTACTAGGTTTCTCGACTATGGTTTTATTATTGCACGGTCACAGCCGAGTAACAGCCACCGCAGCAACCATAATGTTTAACTGGCAAATGTTAGCCTTTGTACCACTATTTGGCGTTGAAATATCTGTAATATCTTTAGTCGGTAGGTATGTTGGCGCAAAACAATACGACATAGCCCATAAGTCTACCTTATCAGGGCTTAAAATGATTATAAGCTATTCTACATTTGTCGCTATTTGTTTGGCAGTGTTTCCAGTGCAATTAGCAGAGGTATTTCATCCAAACCATAATGAAGAACTTTTTATTCAATCATTACCAATGGCAATTTCTTTTTTAAGAATTGTCAGCCTTTTTATTTTTTGTCAATCAATTATATTTGTATTTACAGGTGCATTACGTGGCGCTGGCGATACCTTTTGGCCAATGGTTATTTCAGTTAGTGCGCATTGGTCTGCCACCCTTGGTTTATATATTTTCTTAAAATACGATAATATATCCCCACCTTTAGCTTGGGGATTATTGGAGATTATTTTCTTTTTAGTTGGCAGTTTAAATATACTGCGTTATAAAAAAGGTAAGTGGAAACAAATCAATATAGCTGTTGATTAACATCGGCTATCATATCCGACAATCTACCTATATCACCTGCACCCAAAAATAAAACCATATCGTTAGGGCGTATATAACTTTTAACAAAATCAACTACAGCATTACTATTTGGAATATGATAAACTTCACCGTTAAAAGTTTTTTTTATATCCTTAGCTAATGCTTGTGAACTAATACCAGCTATTGGTTCTTCATTAGCCGAATAAATATCCATCAACACAACTGTATTAGCTTGTTTAAAACACGTTATAAACTCTTGATACAAACCCTGCACCCTTGTATATCTGTGCGGTTGAAACACTACAACAATACGTTTGGGGCTATACAAAGAGGCTACATCTAAAGTTGCACATATCTCTTTAGGATGATGAGCATAATCCTCAATAATCTTAGCTCCATTATATATACCCTTAGCTTCAAAACGCCTTTTTACTCCGCTTAATTTAGCTAAAAAAATAATGGTTTTTTCAAGTTCAATACCAAGATTATATAATAATCCAATTGCTCCAACTGCATTTAGCAAATTATGTTTACCAGCTAAAGAAACATTAACATCTTTAAATATTTTGTTATTTAAAATTAAATCACAACGACTGCCTTCTTTAAAATATTGAGCATTGACAATTTGCAAATCATTGAATTTTTCAAATCCATAATAAAAACTTTTTATATCTGCGCTGGCAAATAATCTTCTTATCCTTATATCCTCACCCCAACCAACCAAAACACCAGACACATCAGTTTGCTTAAAAAAATTTAAAAATACTTCTTCAATATGTGCCCAATCACGATAAAAATCTAAATGCTCCATATCAATATTAGTACATAATGTAGCCTGAGGATGAATATGCAATAAAGAACCATCGCTTTCGTCTACTTCGCTAACAAAAAAATCTCCTTGCCCATATCTAAAATTAGAACCCAACACAGGCGAAACTCCACCTATCATCACCGATGGATCATAATTTAGACCTAGCAATATTTCAGAAATTATACCTGTAGTTGTAGTTTTACCATGCGATCCAGACACGGCAATTGTAGATTTATCAATCAATAATCTAGCCAACATAGACGCTCTTGAAAGCACTTCTATATTATTGTCTTTAGCGTATTGTAATTCCTCATTATGTGGCGGTACAGCAGAGCTATGAACCAAAATATCAGGCTGATACATTTGTATATGTTTTAAATTATGTCCTAATTCAATAGTTACATTAGCTTGTTGCAATTTAATGGTTTGCTTATTAAAACTTAAATCACAACCTGTTACCTTAGCACCCTTTTGCAAACATAAATTAGCAATGGCACTCATTCCAATACCGCCTATTCCCATAAAATGTATTTTTAGGTTTTTCATTTCAAATCCTGACTAATACATTTTGATATTTCATAGGCCGCCAATGGTTTTGATAAAGATTTTATATTTTTAGCCATAGATGTAATTTTATAATTATTTGACAATAACTGTTTTAATTCATTAGATAATCTATGTACAAAATTTTCACCCTGTTCACAAAGAATAGCCCCTTGACTATCCTCTACAAATTTAGCATTAAAATATTGATGATTATCAATCGCAAAAGGATATGGAACTAAAATAGCAGGTATCCCAAATAAAGCTAGCTCCGATATGCTAGATGCTCCAGCTCGTGCAATAACCAAATCAGCCTTTAAATAATACTGTGCCATATCATTACAAAAACCTATCACTGTAGCATTTATGCCCATAGAGTTGTAAACAGCTTGCAACTTAAATTTATTTTCTGGGCGTGCAATATGGTACACACTGATGCCTTCTAAATTTCCAGCTAAGGCAATATCCATCAAAGCCAAATCGATAGCTTCCGCCGAAGCCGAACCACCCATAACCAATATGTTTTTAACTGTAGTAATATCTGTTTTAGATTTAGAATCCAAAATCATTTTTTGAGATACAGGATTACCTAATACTTGGCATTTGGCAGACAAGTTATTTTGTAATGGCATGGCACACGCAACTAACTTAGCATGTTTAGCAAAGGTTTTAACTACCCTTCCTGCTATGCGATTTTGTTCCATTAAATAAATAGGCACTTTAAATATTTTAGCTATTAGACATGGCAACAAAGACACATAGCCACCAGCTGCCACAAGAGCATCAGGACGTTGTTGTATAAATATTTTACATAAAATAAATGTTGATTTTACCAAATTAGGCAATAAACATAATTTTTGCTTTAATGTATGTCGCTTTAAGCCTGGTGTTAAAATTACAGAACATAATAAATTTTTAGACAAAGCATTTTCAATACCGTCTGAAGCACCTAAATAAACACAATTATGCCCTGCTGTACATAAACTTTCGATAACAGCAACAGCCGGAAAGTAATGCCCTCCAGTTCCTCCGCCTGTTACAAAAATCATTTACAGATTATTTAAAGATTACTTAGATGGCGACAAAGTCTTAATAATACATCCGCTACCAGCATCATGCCCTGCTTGTGGAGTAAAATTAGCAATCCCTGATGTAGTTTCAGGATAGTATATAAAAAATCCTTTATCAACTATTCCAGCTTGAACTTCTAAATGAATATATTTAGCTAATTGCATACCGTAAACATCCAAACTAGAGCCTATCTGGCCTTCTATACCTACACGGGCATCACCATCCATAGCAAAATAATTTTTACAACTGGCAATATAAATTCTAATATCACCGTTTTCATATAATGCTACCTCAAAATTAAATGAGCCACTTTCACCTTTATCCAAAAAGTTACTATATTTAATGATAAATACTGTTCTGCCACCATCTGTGCCTAAGCCATATTCAACGGAACTAGCTGTTGTCATAGTCATTTTAACCCAATAAGCATATAAAGCCTCGTGTGGCTTACTGTTATCAGGAATATCAGTATCCGCATAAGCATTGACCGACTCTACATTATCTCCAAAGGTTATCAATCCACTTACAGATACATTAATATGTTGACCCTCACCATATCTAACACCATAAAACGGAAACGAAAATCCAGATGGAATAGTAATGGGATAATATCCACTTTTAATACCTACACCAGCTGAGTTTTGTTCTGTATCTAAAAAATTAGACATTAAAACAGTTTTAGCATCATCTATCTGCAGACCACCTTTTTGACTATCAGTCAATAAATCAGCGCTATAGCCAAATCCAGTATCAGCAGTATAACCTACAGAGTCATTACCGTCATATTTCCAATGAGTTATACTGTCCTCTGCAATTGCAATGCCAGATAAAATACCACAGAAAAAAATCAAATATACAAATTTCAACATATCAATCTCCAATATAGTTGATATACAATAACATTGGGACACAGTATTGTCAAAACTATAAAACTATATTAAAAGCATCACAAAATGCACTTTTCCATACATAAAAAAAGCCCCTATTTAAAGGGGCTTTGTAGTGTTTTAATTACAAATTTCTACTGCACTAATTTTAATGCCAATTGTGACCATAACTCAAGAGAACCTAATTCTTTAGCATAACACCATTGCAACCCTGTGAGCTCCTGTTTTGGCATAATATTTTGTCCCTGCTTAAGTTGCACTAAAAACACAACACCTATATGAGTATGTCCCACCTTTGTTTTTTCTTCATTAATAATACCCAAAAACTGTAATGGCATTTCAGCAGGAATATAACCAAAAGTTTCCTCCTGCAATTCTCTGTATGCCCCCGCAAGTATAGTTTCATAATTATTTTCAACCCTATCTATTTCGTCAACATGCCCACCCACACCTACAGACCACAAACCATGCAAACGATTCTCATTACCATTTCTAGGATAGCACGCAAACATCCCATTAAAATCTTTAATTAATATATAAGGAATGGGCTGTTTATACACATCATCATTTTCTATTTTATTTCTAATTTTAAAAAAAGAGTGTACTTTATTTATGGCATTCTTAAAACAACCTTCACCAAGATGGGCAACAACTATATCATCTAACCAGTCTATCGGTAAATCTTCCCGTTTAAATGCTAATACTGCATCATCCAAGCTCATTATATTCTCTCTGTAATATATCAATAACGCTCTTTTCGGCTTCTAATAATAAATCTTGTCTCGTCTGATAATCACAAAAGGCAAAGCGAAAGCCATTTCGTATTAATTGCAAAATTTCCCATTTAGTAAGACCTCCCTCGCTCATTAAGGCGGCTTTATAAAATTCATATGTAAGGTTTGTGCGTGATATTCCAGGATCATCCGTATTAATAGTTACCCCAAGACCACTATTTAAAAAAGTCTTTAATGGATATTCTGTCATATCTACTGTTTCTACAAACGCTGAGTCTTTATATCCGACTATTTGAAAATTACTAGAAGGACACATCTCTATACTTATTTTACGATCCACAAATCTCTGCATCAGATTTTTATTGTCAGCTAAAGTTAAACCATGTCCTATTCTATCCGCATTTAAATGATACACTGCTTGCCAAATATTATCTACAGATTCATCCTCGCCGGCGTGAATAGTTGTATGTATACACCTTTGCAATAATGGCATAAACGCTTCGCGAAGCTCAACTGGCTGTTTTGTATGTTCAGCACCGGCAACATCAAAGCCTGCAAAATGTTTTTTAAAAGATTCTGAAATATCAATCCATTTTTTTGCCAATTTTATATGTTTAAAAATCAAATCTTCACTTCCATGGCGACTTGCAATAAAAATAAACATAAAATAACATTCTTTAGTATTACTTAGTTCCTCTAATAAAATACTAACGACATCATCTGATGTTAAATCACCACGACTATAATTGATAGGTGAACAACGCAACTCAAAGTAACGGATATTGTTTTGTATTGCCTGTTTTTTTAAAATATCACATACTTTTCTAATAGCAATTTCAGACTGCATCAAACCAGAGCCTTGTAAATCGCCTAATTTTTCATAGGCATCAATACCTACACTTTTAAAATTTTCGGCCACAGTATAATCACCAAAGATAAAAGCATCCAAAAGACTGCTATGTTCTTTAAATAACATCAAAAATGAAACAACAGTAACTGGTTCTTTCACACCTTTAAATCTGCTCCTCAGCTCTTTAATACTACCTACTGCTTTACGCAATGCACAAACATCGTTTAACGATATTATGTGTTTAATTTCATTAAGCCAAACCAATAATTCGTCTGTTTGAAAAATTCTAAAGTCATTACCGTCTTCAAAATGAGCTACAGCAACATCAATCATATCTTGGGTAGACAAAACCCCTCCCAAATGACAATGAAGTTCCGCTTTCGGCAAGCTTCTTAACCATTTCAAATCATCAACTTGTTTAGCACCATCAATACCTATTGACTGATTATGTAAAGAACTAATTAAATCAGGAGGCAAAGCATATAGCGCTCTAAATCCAGTCTGAGAATGATCGCTACTTAAATGAGTTGCATAATTACAAAGTAAATTTCTGGCATTTTTTATGCGATTTTTCAACTCTATATATAATTCTATCGAAGGCATTAAAATATTTACTTCTGCATTTTTTTCTAAGATATAATCATCGGTAGTTATTGATTTTCCTGCTAAAAGCAACGGGGATTTTGGCATTTTACCATTTATCACAATGGGATTTATTTCACCAATATTCTTGTCATCAACCTTCCCAGCAAAAACATCTTCTGTCTTAGGAAAGTTTTTAGGGTCTCCAGAGGCTACATGCAACAGAGCATCACAACCAAACAAATGAGCAGCCTCCTGCATATCAGCACTCATTGTTTTGCGCCCACCTGCTAAAGACAAATACAGCTTGCCACCCGCAACTTCTTTTCGTGCATGCAAAACAACCCTAAATGTCAAATCTGCCATTTGCTGACATTCTTTTGATGTGCGCAACTCTTCAACCCCATCTAAATACCAAATTTTTATTTTAGGTGCATCAACTATCTTGTAAGACCAGTCTATCAAAAGATCTTTGTCTCTAGTTCCAGCGGTAGTAATAATCCAAATTTCTTCTACCTTTTCTATATTATTTGCACTGCGTAATTCTTTAATTTCTTCTTTTATAGGCGAGTTATGATACAAACTAAAAGATTCATAATTAGTTAAACCCACTAACTCTGGTATTATCGCAACTGAAGTGCCAAGTGTTGTTACTAATAAGTTTTTTTTCATAAAGTTATTTACCTAGAAAACAAATCTGCAACTGCCTCTTGATACTTATTAAATTGATTTTTTAGATTTTGTGCTTGTGGAAAATGACCCGTATTTTTATTTTTGGAACCACCGTGAGCAATTTGATTTCTTGAACCCTCAAGATCATACAACTTATTTCTTATTCTTAAATCGCACTCATCAAACAACTCTTTTTTATGCTTTTTTCCAATATTTTGATAAAAATCATAATCACCCATTCTATTTTCTTCACCCAAAGACTCCAATACAAAGGCTTCTACAGCAACCTGTAAAGCAATTATAGCCTGAGTAAACATCTTCTTTTCACCTAAAAGTTTTGCTAATACAAAAACTTTTTTACTTAAAACAGATTCTTTTTGAAAGCGTTTTTCAAGTTTTTTAAATTTTTGAAAAATCTCTTGAATCCACCAATGATAGGCATCTTTTTGAATTCCTTTTAAAATGTTTGTTAATTGACGAGCCAACTCTTCAATTTGCAATACATAATTACCCTCAATAGCGCCAGAAAAGTTGCGTAACCATTTTGAACCATCACGCCAGTGCTCTGATAACAAATCTGCTAATAAATACCCATCAAATCGTACCTCAAACAGATGTAAAGCTGTTGTAATTTGCGCATACGTCCAATAATTAGATAAATCTCGAACAAATGAAACTTTATCATCAGGTGAATACTCTCCATAAATTAAAGAAATTTCCCGCTGGCCTTCATCGACGCTGCCATACTGCATACTTTGATACATAAGAATTGGCATTGATCTAAAACCATGAGTGATATCAAATAAAACTGGTGTACCGCTAGGTATTTTTGCAGAAATGCTATGGTACAGTCTAAAGATATTGCCAATAGTGTTTTTATCAATTATCTGTGTATGAGATTGTAACTTAAAAGGTATGTTATAAACTTTTTGCAATTCTGCGCCTAAGAGCAAAAGCTTTTGCTCACTTATACCGCCATTTTCAACCTCCTCCATAATGGCTATTCTCAAATCTTCAGTGTGCGAGCTTTCCTGAGTAAGCAAAGCATCCCATGTTGATGTATTTGTACCTACAACAACTATTGAGTCTAAATCACGATATTTACTTTTTATAATAGCTTCTAAAAAAAGTTGTGTTTCAATCTCTTTCCCATCAGGAAAACGATATTTTGTAGTTCTATATCCACCGTCCTGCTTAAGACCAGTACCTATTGATGTTATAAGTACAGATTTCATTTATTCCTCTTTTTCTTGTTTTTCTTTTTGTTTTTCTTCTTTTTCATTTGAGGAGCTTCTTCTGTTTGCTCAAATAATTCAGGGCATTTATGCTCTATAATTCCTGCTATTTTATTAGAATTCCCCTTTGCTTTATCTTTTTTGTATTGATTTATTTTTTTCTTCCCTTCTGCTACTTCAGTAAAATAATATTTTATAAGTGCTTGTATTTTTTCATCATCAAAGTTGTCATCTTTATTTTGGATATACTCCACAATAGTTTCCCAACTCTCTTTTGCTGTTTCTTTTGCCCAATCATCGCTTGATAGATTTTCTAATGTGGC
>JAMOSO010000066.1 GCA_027063065.1 Planctomycetota bacterium
TGAGTGATATCATATAGTAACGCCCCTATTCCAGCTGATTTTAATAAATCAAATAATTCGTTTAAATAGTTTAACGGCATCTCGTAAAAATTAGCTGTCATTGCTTCGGTGGAGCAAACTGGGCGTAAAACTACAACAGGTTTGTCATTAGCTAATAAAGGTAATAACACAACAGGCATTTGCCATATTTTAGAATATAAATCTTTTTCTTCTAAAAATTTAGTACATATAGCATCAATCTTACGCAAAAAATCCAATGGTTCTTTTGTACAAAATTGCTTGATTGCTTGATATTTAATGTTTTTTTCGTTACCAACTTGCAATACAGCACGATTAATGTCATTAAAACGGTTAGTTAGTGCTGTTGAAAATTTTTCGCATTGCGACCAAGTTAATTCTCCTTGTATGGCAATAGGATGAGCATAAGTCCTGCCATCACCTTGCACTCCAACTGATTTAATTGGCAATACTGATGCTGAAAGATTATTTGCACTTAAAAATTCATCAAGTCCATCAATTTGTGGTGTTTCTTCTAATTTATCCATGCATAATAAACGTACCCCTAATCCCGGCCCAGGAAATGGATGACGCCAAACAAGAGCTTTAGGTATGCCTAATTCTTCGCCTAAGCTACGTACTTCATCTTTGTATAAATCGGCTAAAGGCTCAATAATAGTGCCATTTTCTAACATTTCTACGATGGCAGCTACACGATTATGGTGTGTTTTTATAGTTTCAGAATTTTTAGTTGCGCCACTTTCGATAGTATCTGGATAAATAGTGCCTTGTGCAAGTATCCATCTATTAGGATCTAAATTTAAATTGGCAATTTCGTTGTCTTTTACCTGCAAAAAAGTATCACCGATTATTTTGCGTTTGGTTTCTGGAGAGGCTTGATTTGTAAGGTTATTTAAAAATAACTCGGTGGCATCGGCTATTTTTAAATTATCCATATTTTCTTTATTTAAAAAATCCATAACGGCTTCGCTTTCACCTAGACGCATTAACCCATTATCGATATGTAAACCTAGTACCCTATCCTTACCTAAGACTTTATTCAATAAGACAAAGGCTACAGTAGAGTCTACTCCACCAGAAACTAACAAAAATACGTTTTTATTGCCAACTTGCTTTTTAATTTTATTTTCTAACTCAGATAAAAAATTTGCTGTTGACCAATTGGCTTTACATTTACAAATTTTTATAAAGTTTTTTAATAGTTGTGAACCATATTCCGAATGAGTAACTTCTGGATGAAATTGTATGCCAAATATTTGTTTTTCATCATTAGCTACAGCAGCTTGTATGCAATCATCAGTTGAAGCAATTGTTATAAAACCATCTGCTGGTTTTGAGACTCTGTCGCCATGACTCATCCACATATTTGATGATTTGGGTATACCTTGTAATAAAGGATGATTATTTTTAACTATATTTAAACTGGCAATACCATATTCTTTTACATCTCCAGCAGTTACTTGACCACCTAAACTTTGATTAATTAACTGATGTCCATAGCAAATACCCAATTTGGGGATAGACAAATTTATAATTTCATGATTAAATTCTGGTCTATTTTTATCATATACCGATGAAGGCCCTCCAGAAAATATAATCCCTGCAAAATCTGCAAATTTAGAAGCGTCTTCCATTGGTGAGTGAATTTCTGTAAATACCCCTAATCTACGTACTCTATTGGCTATTAAATGGGCATATTGTCCACCAAAATCTAAAACTGCGATACGCTCTTTCATTATCTTCCTCAAATTTTATTAAGATTAGTATTAAGATAAATAATATAAAAATGACAAGTTTAACCTTGCCATTTTTATATTATATAATTTGATTATTTTAACGTGTTGATAATGCAACCGCCACCACCTACACTGTCCCCGCCACCGCCGTTAGAACCTTCATCATCAGAATCGCCAGACCCGCTATCTCCACCATTACTTGGATTAGGGTCAACAATCACTGAAATATTTGCTGTTGCTGTACCGTCAGTAGCGCTAATTGTATCAGCTCCGCTTATACTTCCTGCTGTATAAGTTATAGAAGATCCAGTAGTAGAACTTAAACTAGCTCCAGTATTGTTAGTTAAAATACTCCATGTTATTACTGCATTTTCTTTTTGTCCAACAGCCTGTAAGGTAACTGTATCGCCTGATACAACAGAAGTTACAGGAGTTTTGACAATAATAAAATCTGCTGAGGAAATTCCTACTAAAACAGTAGATATTGCTGAAGCATTACCGTCAGATAACATAATTCTGTCTGTGCCAGTAGTAGATCCCGGTGTCCATGTTACATAAGAACCACTAGTGCTACTTAAAGTTCCATTTGTGCTGTTTTGTACAATAGACCATTGATATTCACCATTACCGCCGACAGCATATAATGGAATAGCTTGGTTAGAATTTACTTTTACAGTGCCAGGGCTAATGGCTAATGTATTATCACCTGTTAGAGTAGGTTTGCGCAACCAATTGTAAATTTCTTTTAAAACCGTATTGCGTCCAGTGGCATTATTATCCGCTAGATCAATTCCTTGAAATGCCCAAGGAAGATAAACTAATGCAGGTCCGTCGACAGTTGGGTATGCTCGTATTCCAGCTGTTTTATTACCGTATGTTAAAAAGCTAGTAGCTGTATTTTTTACCTGAATTTGATCGGGACCTAAAAATGAACCGCTCCAACCCTTATAGTTACCAGGAGAATCACCATTAATGTTAGCACCAGTTCCACCTGTTATGCTTATGGTACCAAAGAGATTACCTAAATCGTCAGTTGGTACACCAGTAACTTCTGTGGCGCCAGAACTTTGGCTCTCAAAGGTAACATGTAAGTAATTTTCTAAAAATAATTTACCATTTTCAGTATCACTATTTAAATCACTTGCAATATCTAAGCCAGTTAAAAATAATTTACCACCTTGACCCAAAAATGTGGCTAAATATTTTTGATCTAAACCAGTTAAGGTAGATGTTAATGCGTCTGCACCTTCTATGACAAGAGATTTTTCGCCAGCTGCGGTATTAGCTTCTACTCGTGATTCAGTACCAGTCTGCCAAATAACAACGTTATTTGGGTTATTATTTAATTTAGCATTATAACTTGCTAAAACAGATGCTGTTATACAACCGTGATAACCTTCATCATCAGCAGTTCCTAATGTATTGTCTTTACCCGCGTTTCCATAGCGATTAAATATTTCATCATCATCCACCTTATTATTAAAATTTCTATCTACAAATCTTCTAGATGGAGCAGTAAACCAAGTTCTATGAAATGGCATACGGATAGTATAATTTTTACTTGTATAATCACTATTTACTGATTCTGTTAGGGTTATTTTTGTATTTGAATCTATACTGGCAATCTTATACCACTTAGATGGCGGCGTGCTTTGTGGATCAAATTGAATATAATCGCCAGCTTTTATGTTGCCTAGACCGTTAGGGCTAAGCCAATTGGTGTTAGTGCCTATCACAACATTGTCATCTTTAGATACATTAACAGTACCAATACTATAATTCCATGGATAATTAGCCGGGGTTAATGATAATAATTGAGAATCGTTGCCTTGTTTTCCCCACATTGAATAATCTATAGAACGCCAAAACCAACCCATAAAGCCATATCCATAACCTCCAGAAACAGTTGGTGTATGATAAAAGCTAGAAAAATCCCATGAGCTAGAACTTTCTTTAAACCTATATCCTGTTGTTTTATTTTGAAATAAATTATATGGTTTGTATTCACCATCATCTACAATTAATATTTCTGCTTCGACATTGGATGTTCCATCGTCTACATTAAGATTATCTGGGATATAATTAGCATTTAATTGTTTAGTGGGAGGCTCATTGACAACTTCAAAAAAGAATCTACTTTCTTTGTTAAATTGTTTTTTGCTAGATTCATTATCACTGAATAATGTTCTAAGCATATAAATTCCTGGACCTGGACTTGTAGCATTCTCGTATCTATCCTTAAATTTTATCTCAGACCTAAATGTGACACTATTGTCATCGCTAAATGTGGCACTATTGTCATCGTTTTTGACGATGTTTAAACCATTATTAGTTATTTCGACAGGTTTGCAGTTATATGGTGTAGTGATATCATATACTGCAAAGACAGCTTGTTTTGGCACAGCTTTGTTATCACTTTTTAAAAAAGTAATATCAAATGTAATAGTTTTGTCA
>JAMOSO010000067.1 GCA_027063065.1 Planctomycetota bacterium
TATGTCAAATATTCAAACCAACAACAAAAACAGTTTATTAGACAGTCTAAACAATGATATCAGTGCTATAATGGATTATTTTGATCCATCATCAAAAGCTAGCCAAGGCTTTGCATATTCTAAAATGCAATTTTCATTTCAGCAAAACACCATGGAATACATGGAAACCGACACTGGCTTTCAATATTACCAAAAAGACATAAGCATAGAAATCTCTAGCGAAAAATTTGAAGCAGGCTCATTAGACGAAGACGCATTAAATCAATTAACTGATTATTTTTCTCCTGAAAACACCGCTAATCGTATAAGCAATCTTGCTACTAGTTTTTTTCCTTTATACGCACAACAAAACGGACTAGAAGATAACACAGAAAACCGCCAACAATATGTTGATTTTATAAATCCTTCTATAGACAAAGGTTACCAACAAGCTATCGATGAAATTGGTTCTATGCCCGATGAAATGGCCGCAGAATTGTCAAAAACAATGGATCTAGTACACGAAAATTTAAACGCATTTGCCAGCGGAGAACCAGTTGGCTACCACGACAAAATAAACACACTAATAGATGAGCAATTTACTGACGCTGATGAAAACCAAGACGGACTTTTAAGCCTAAAAGAAACAGGCTTATCAGAAGAACGTTTTATACAATTAGACCAAGATCAAGACGGGCTAGTTAGCAAGGAAGAAATCGCCTCATTGATTGATGAATTAGACCCAACCAAAGATTTAGACAAAGATTTAGTTTTATCTATATTAAACCCAAATGAGTCGCCTCAAGAAATTGCCACAAAAGCCAAAAGCTTGCTAGATCCAAGCAATCGTATTTCTATGGAAACACTATCAATAAATATAGTGGTCTCAAAAACCATTATTGAATACTCTGAAGAACAACAAGCATCTCAAGAAGAAGACAAGAAAGCAGACAATAGCTTTGCAAAATACCTAGACAAAAACAAAGACGCTCAAGACGAAATAAATAAACAGCCAGATTCTGTAAAGAATCATCTTTTAAAATACAAACTCGACTCTGTTATGAATCAACTCAACAACTTTAAAGATAGCCTGCCAGATTTTACCGAGGACTTTTTTAAAGAAAACAACGAAAAATTAGACTTTTTATTTAACAACTCAAAAATGACTGATTTTTTTAGTAAAAATCCTGAATCAGCAGCTAATTTTATTAACTAATTTTAATTAAACGCAAAAAAATGCAATAAAATTTAAAGTCTTTCGTTTATAAAGATGAAAGCTATTTTATCTTTATAGGAGAAAGCTATGAAACGTTTAATTATTTGTACAACTGCATTACTAACCATGAGCTTAGGCAATTTTGTGCAAGCACAAAATTTTCAAAGCAACCAAAGTGATAACAAACCAATGAACATGGGTAAACAAAAACGCGGTGGACAAATGCATAAAATAATGCGTGAATCTATGCAAATAATACGCACGGATATGCAAGCCTTTAGAAAAGCAAATAAAGCTAAAATTGCCAATTTAAAGGACTCTCTAAAAGACAAAACAGTTGCAGAGATAATTAGCATATTAAAAAAACGTAGGACTAATAGATTTAAAAGCGTTCAATCACAGTTTAAAAAATCTTTTGCAAAAGCCAAATCGCACTTTCAAAGTGAAGTTGCCAAATTATACATAGATAATGATATTAAAAATAAAGCTATTGCTAGATTTGACAAAATGCAAGAAAAACGCTCTGAATTTGCAAATAATATGTTTAAAAAACAAATGGCTTTTTTGGATACACTAGCCAGTGATTCTTCGATGACACCAAAAAAACTTCACCAGGCCATTAAAGCCGAACGTCAAAAAATCCGAAATCAAATGCAAGCGCAACGCAAAAACAAAAAACAAAATCGTAAACATTTACCAAACAAATAAGTTGTTAACCGTACAATTACTGGGTATGCAAAATATGCAAACCCAGTAATTATAAACAAATAATCTTGAACACTGCCCTATCACATATACAATAGTTTTTTTTGGAGTGTATATGGATATAGTTTTTCAAGACAAATCAGGCATCACCCTCATAACTCTTTCAGGAAGGTGCGAAGGTTTTGACTATTTAAATTTACAACAAAAAATAGATGCAAAAATTACTAGTGGAGAAACATATTTTGCATTTGATTTATCTGATGTTGATTATATATCCAGTACATCACTAGCTACAATATGCGCATATCTTAGCGAATGCGAAGAACACAATGGTGGAATTGTATTTATCGGCGCTCAAAACAAAGTATTATCTATTTTGGAATGCTTAAAAATAACAACTATTATTCCAAACCTAGCAAACTTTAATCAGGCTTTAGCATACCTAAATCAAATTAATGATTCTCTATCCTCAAATTGAGATATAGCCTGTTTATACCAAACCAAACACAAACATGTCATAGGCAATGCTATAACAAGACCTAGCATACCAAATAACTTACCCCAAATAGATACGGACAATAAAATTAAAGCTGGCGAAAGCCCAGTAACTTTACCCATAATTCTCGGCACCAAAATAGCATCTTGAATAATTTGTGCCACAGCAAAGACCAACACAACTAAAACACTAGCCATTATAGGTGAGTGACCTTTTTCCAAGGCATTAACTACTGCCAACAACAACGCAGGAAACACACCTATCGTCTGCAAATACGGAACCATATTTAACACACCTAAAAACAGCCCCATCCCTATTGCCATAGGCATATCAATCAACAAAAAGCCTATAATAAATATAATACCTACCAAACTAGCAACAGTAGCTTGACCCCTAAAATACTTACGCATTTCACTATCAAAATCTTCTAAAAAAACCAATACTACGCTACGCAATGGAGCTGGGATTAAATTGTGCCAATAAGTTTTTAGATGTTGATAATCCATTAAAATAAACACTAAATATAAAAATATAAAAAACAATCCCAACACATCTAATAAAATAGAAGTAGCGCCACTAACAAACGACCACATACCAGGTAAGATTTTTTTAGCAAGCAATTGAATAACAGCAATAAACTTATCATTTTTAATTAAATCCCTAAATTTTTCTATGTCATGACCTGTAAACAAATTACGAATTTGCTCCCAAACCTCAGCAGGTACATAGGCAATTGCTCTATTTGCTAAATCCTTATCGCTTACTATTTTAGTTAAAAGATTTGCCATATTAGCTAACTCTTTAGCGATAATTGGCAAACCATACCAAAACATACCTATTGTCAACAATCCCAATAACAATACAGTCAATGCAACTGCGCCTGCCCTACTTGGTATTTTTGTTTGGATTAAATTCACAAAGGGATTAATCAAATACGCTAATAAAACTGCAATTACAAATGGTATTAAAACATCTGATATTTGCCGTAATAAAACAAAAAAAACTGAAAAACAAATAAATACCAAAAAAATACGAAAAACTTTATCAAAGGTATATGGGTTTGCACTCATACTAACCTTTTTGAATTACCGCCTTAACCAATTGACGCAGTTTTTTTTCTGCTCCATTGGCTGTGGCAATAATTTTAGCAATATCTACTGGTTTCAAAGCGTCTGGAAAACACTCGTCTGTTACTATTGAAAACCCTATTGTTTTTAAACCAGCATGTACCGCCACAATTACTTCTGGAACTGTTGACATACCTATAACATCAGCGCCTAATATTTTAAGCATTCTATATTCTGCACGAGTCTCTAAACATGGCCCTGTCATTGCCGAATATACCCCTTTTTGCAATTTTATCTTATTTTCTAATGCTAGTTTCTCAGCTAATTTAATTAATTTTTGATTGTAAGGCTCTATCATATCTGGGAAACGCACCCCTAAACGCTCATCGTTAGAACCAATCAATGGATTTACTCCCATCAAATTAATATGGTCTTCAATCAGCATAATATCACCTGCAGAAAACTGTGCATTAATACCGCCACTAGCATTTGATACCAATAGTTTTTTTATGCCTAATGCCTTCATTACCCTTACTGGCAAGGTTACATCTTCTAAACTATAACCCTCGTAAAAATGGCATCTGCCTTCCATAACAATAACTTGTTTTTCCTCTAAAGTACCTATTACCAACTCCCCCTTATGAGAATCTACCTTTGACGAAGCAAAATGAGGTATTTTAGAATAAGGTATTTTAATAGAATTTTTTACTTCCTTAGCCAAAGCCCCTAAACCTGTACCCAAAATAATCCCCCAAGTAGGTTTGGTATTATTCTTGCCTATCTTTGTTTTAATATAGGACGAGGCCTCATTAATTTTATTATATAAATCCATTTTCTTCTCCATAAAAATATTATGCATAATATTGTCTAATCAAACCTTAAAGTAAAGTGATTAATTTTATCCTTATTTTAAGGATATGAAAATAAAACCATTTTTTACTTTCATATTTTTAAAACTCAGCTATAATACTTTTTGGCCTTTAAGTAGACCATAGTTTGTTGCTTCAAAGTAGTTGTTTTGCCGTGGCTGTAAGTTCGTCTTCAGTTAAAGTTTTACTCCTAAATTGAGCTCTAGTAGTGTTTCTATGCTATGGCCGGCGCAATGTTGCGCGTTTTTTATTCGAATCTAGGAGAAAACATGTCCGATTCTACAGGTGTTGTAAAGTGGTTTAATTCAGAAAAAGGTTATGGGTTTATTGCCCCTGATGACGGTAGCGAAGATGTATTTGTACACTTTCGTGCCATTCAATCTGAAGGTTATAAAAGCCTTAATGAAGGTCAAAAAGTTAGCTACACAGCTGAACAAGGTCAAAAAGGCCTTCAAGCTGCTGACGTTATCCCTCAATAATTTAAATCAGGTAATTTATTTACCTAATTAGTTATTAAAAAACCCCAAGTAAACTTGGGGTTTTTTAATGGTTTTATTTAGATAATTTAGATAAATCAAAACCTGTTGGATTTTGAAACACACGCAAATCAAACTCAGATACAATAGCCAATAAATGATCAAAAATATCAGACTGAATTTCTTCGTAGTTTGCCCATACTTGATCGTTGCTAAACACATATATCTCCATAGGCAACCCCGTTGAACCAGAAGGTAGCTGACGTACTATAAAAGTCATATCATTATGAATTTTAGGATGATTTTTTAAATATGCTTTTATATAAGCTCTAAACACGCCAATGTTTGTAAGATGCCGACCATTAACAGCTATACTTAAATTTATATTATTTTTAATATTATATTGCTCTATCTCGATTTGCTTTTGATTTAAATAACCTTCCAAAAAATGAATTTTCTTCAACCGCTCCAGCATTTCATCATCACAAAACCTTATACTACTCATATCCAAATTAATTGAACGCTTGATACGCCTACCACCTGATTCGCTCATTCCACGCCAATTTTTAAATGATTCACTAATCAATGCGTAAGTAGGTAATGTAGTAATTGTCTTATCCCAGTTGCGTACCTTTACAGTATTCAAGCTTATTTCCACCACATCCCCATCAGCACCCCTACTTGGCATCTCCAACCAGTCTCCTAGACGAATCATATCATTGGCGCTTAACTGAATACCTGCCACTAGACCTAAGATAGAATCCTTAAATACAAACAACAACACTGCTGTTAACCCACCTAGACCCAATACCAATCCACTTAAAGCCTTATTTAATATTGTGGCTATTATTAATAAAATTACAAAAATCCATAAAATTATTTTAACAACCTGGATATACCCTTTGATAGGTCGGGTTTTTGAAATTTCAAAAGTGTTGTAAATATCAATTAAACCATTCAAAAAAGCATCGACAACAAATAAGCCAACAAAAACCACATATAAAAATACGCCCTTATGAATATAGTTAATCAATTCTGGATAATCCGCAACTGGCAAAACTAAATCCACTACAATATTAATTATTAAAATAGGCGCTAAATGCGATAACCTAGTAAAAACATGACGCTCTAAAAGCATATCATCCCAACGTGTGCGACTTTTACGTATAATTGCCGTTACAGCACTTAATATAAACTTTTTAGCTATTACATTTGCCATCCAAGATAAACATATCAAAATGGCAAAAAATAAAAACAAACCTAGAACATGCGCCACATCTTTATTTGGAAAAATATCTAATAATAAATTAATAATATGACTCATCATGTTGTTCCCTTTCACTTAAATACTTAAAGACTGGAACATATAAATATTCTATATGCCATTTTTTATGTAAAGCCTTTATCTCTTGATAAAAAAGTTCATATATCTCAGAAGAAGCGCCTTCATTTGTACAAAAATATGCACGACACCCCAAAACACGCCCTTGGCGAGCATTACATCGACCGTCTAAAAACCATGGGCATTTTTTAGGAGCAACCCCAATTGGCTTAGAAGAGCAAAACAACATATAATCTATTTCTAATTTTGTTGCATAAAGACGATGATCTGTTTTATAAAAATCACAACAGACACCGCGCATATTACAAATTAAATTTTGCTTATTTATATGTGTTGTAACCCGATCGTAAATTAAAGACAATTCAGTAAAAACATCATTCATCTATTGGCTACTTTTAGTGCGCATACGTTCAACAAACCAATGCCATGTTCTATCCTGAGACATATCATTAGCTTGTTCAAAAAAACGCGTTGCTTTTTTATTAGTTTCAAGATTAACTACACCGCTTAAAAACTGCGCTGAGACCGAAAACGGATCGATATGGCGACAATTTTTAAAAGCTAAGCCCGCAGAGTCCAAATCACCTTTCAAAAAAGATTGTATACCCTGAGTATATAAATGCTTCAATTCCAACTGGCTTTTTTCTGACGTAGAACGCAACAATCCCCTAAAACAACCCCACTGTGCATACAGCCAAGATAGTATTATCAAGGCAATTCCAATAGACAATGCCAATATCTGATCTATAAAACCAGTCAATCCCAACAAAACAAAATCTATACCGGCAAAAAAAGATACCATTAATGCAGTACCCTTAAGATATCTACCGCGTTTAAATGATAAAAAACCCGGTATTAACAAATTAATCAAACTGTGATAGAAACTTGATGCGACCATATATTAAAATTCAATTAATTTAATAATTTATTAACCTTATCCAAAAGTTCTGCCAATTTAAATGGCTTTAATAATACATCATATTTAATATTATAACTATCTTCTACAACCTCAACAATAGCCGTTGCATCACCACCTGTACTAATCAACACCTTGCAAGTAGATTGTTGCATAAGAATAGACTGGATAATATGTTCGCCTGAGCCATCTGGCAAGTTCCAATCCGTAATTAACAAATCGTAATGATTAGCAAAATATGCTGATAAGCCTGCATCAACCGTATGAGCACAATCCACCGTATGTCCAGATAGACTTAACATATCATCTACAAATCCGCAAATACATTCCTCATCTTCTATTATTAAAATTTTTGACATAAAATACCAATAAGCACAAATAAAACGCTTATTGTATATAGTTTAATTAAATGTCAATTGATTTTGTTTTTTACTTAATCTTATTAAATGACTTAGGTATACTTGGCAATTTATTGTATTTTAATTTTAATAAGGTGAAGATATGTCTATTTTTGGCGATACTGTTCCACAAGTAATTATGATTTTTGGTGCTCCTGGAGCAGGTAAAGGTACGGTTGGACAAATATTATGTAAAGTTGGCAATCATTTTCATTTAAGCTCTGGTGATATCTTTCGCAATTTAGATCCAGAAAGTGAATCTGGCAAATTATTTAAGAGTTATTCAACCAAGGGTCAATTAGTTCCTGATGAATTAACCCTTGAAATTTGCACCTCATATATAAAAACATTAATCGATACCAAGCAGTACTTTCCTACTAAACAAATGTTACTTTTAGACGGTTTACCACGCACAGTATCTCAAGCAGAAATCTTAAATAAATCAATCAATGTAAAACATATTATTGTTTTAGACATCAAAGACGAACAAGAACTAATTGATAGACTATCTAAACGAGCTAAAATAGAAGGACGTCCTGATGATGCCAACGTGGATATTATTCAAAAACGCATAGAAGAATACCACGCTAAAACTGCAGCCGTATTAGACTTTTATCCAAAAGAAATAGTACATCACTACAATGCTAGCCAAACACCTATCGAAGTTTTACGCGACGTCTTAGTTGGCTCAGCTGAGTCATTAATCATAAAAGGATAAACTTGCCTAAAACAATAATAATACGCCACAAAAAGGAACGTAAGAGTAAATGTAGCTTACAGCCTTTGGTAGAGCATAAAGATATGGATTTTTACACCTATCCTCATAATCTACCTGAGATACCTAACAACTACATACGTTTAGATGTCAATGCTCCTGTGTTATCCAGACAGGATGCCGAGCAAGGATTATTATTACTAGATGGCACATGGAAGTTGGTAGAACCAATGAATAAACGCTACGCCCATATACCTGGGCGTAGCCTACCGATACTTAAAACCGCTTACCCACGAGTAAGCAAAGTGTTTAATGACCCAGATGGCGGTTTAGCCAGCATCGAAGCATTAGCATTAAGCTATTTTATTTTAGGCAAAGAATGGCAAAGTTTATTAGATGGTTATTATTGGAAAAATCAGTTTATAGAATTAAACCAAGATTTTTTTAATACTGTACCATCTTAAATATTATATTCGCCCGGCTTATCAAATACATACTCTGCCACATCAACTGCCTGCATTTTATAACCTCTAATTTTAAGATAATCAGGACAGTTATCAGATTGCAAATCATCTGAGCTTAACATAATTTGCTTATAACCATCATTATCTACTTGCAAATTATCAACAGTTACCTTAGCTCCTTGACAAGCTTTAATCACCAACCCAGAACCACTACTAATAGTTACATTATTTAAATATATATCACCCTCAAGAATTAAAGTTGCATCACCTGCTATAGAACCGCCATTAATCCTTTGATTAACATCTACAATTCCAAGCGCAAATGACGGACGTAATAAAACTCTTGGACCTGGAGTGTGTGGTATACCTAAAATCTCTACCTCGTCTGCCTCATCAACTTGCATACCAGCATAACTTAATTTTTGACGATTAGCCCAAAAGAAATCACTTTCTGCAGTGGCAGCCGATTCTGGAGGCGACCCCGCCTTAGCCTTAGCTGCTGCATCTTTAATGTTATTTTTATCTGCCGAAAAACACCATACTCTATCAAAAACAGTAACACCAACCTTCTGCCCATCGGTAAACAATTTGGGTAAATCCTGCATCATGGTCTCTAAGCGAGTTGGTTTTTTAAAAGACGTTCTACTATCATCACTATATTTAGGATTAACAAATTCAGCTATAATACCTTTAGTTTTATCTAAAATATTACAATAAGGCTCCATAGCTATTAACAAAAAGTTGATATTTCCAGGAAATAAAGAAAAACCTTTTTCATTGGCAACATCACCATCTGGACTAATAGTAGCCTTTAACAATGGGTCTAACACGTTATATTCAACATTTAATGTCATCTCTTTGTCGCCATTAATCAATTTACACAATGCTCCTACCGCTTCACCCGGAACACGATTAACACCTATCGAGTTAAAATCATACCCCTCTTTAATAGATGCTCCTAAGGCTGCAAACATAGCATTAAACACTTGTCCATTAGTGTCTTGTATAAAGCTTAAATATTTAATGCCTTGAGATTTTAATTTATTTGCCAGACCACTACTATGCAATAACATATGAATATCACCATGCCCGTGGGGTTTAGCCGCCACCTTTGCAGGTGCATCCAAGGCAATATGACCTTCATTATCCTTAATAGCTGGAACTAACTCTTGTTTTAAAATATAAACTTGATTAGGATTTAATCCAAAATAACCATTAGTTTCTAATGCTTTTAACGTACCTGCATTAGTATCACGACTGACCATAATAACAAATGGCACAGCTTTGCCAGTGCGAGATTCCATAGCCAATAAAACTGAGGCATAATATGCCAAATAAGAAGTATTATCAATAACCTCTACTGGGATATCCAATTTAATACCTGGATAACCCAAACGCTCACCTAAGCCACCAGCAACTAGCACAACTGCTAACTTATCTATATTTTCTAAACCTAATTTTTCGCAAGCAAAATAATCATCATTAAATGCAGTTAAATCAACGCAATCTGGCTGAGTTGGTGTATACCCATTAAAAGGATTTTTACCTGCTTTGCTTTCTGCCAACAAAATCTTAGCATTGGCAACATACTGCTTTAAACCACCAGGGTAAGAAGAATCCATAAGGCGTAAATCATCAAAAAAAGCTTTTTTGGTTTCATCATCAACACTATCTAAACCATCTAACAAATGCTGTTGATCTATATTTTTTAACATTTCTATAAATTCTTGCTCGTTTAACATAAGACTTCCTTATAATTTAAAATCTACACCCAAATACCCTTCTCGCACTTCTGGATTATTGATTAACTCCATAGCTGTGCCGTGTGCCAAAATACTACCATCCAGCACTATATACGCCCTATCGGTTATAGCTAATGTTTCACGTACATTATGATCGGTAATTAATACACCTATGTTTCTATTTTTTAAATTTGCAACTACCTCTTGTATTTCTGCAACGGCAATGGGATCTACTCCACTAAAGGGTTCATCTAACAATACAAAATCTGGTTTAGTTACTAAACAACGGGTTATTTCTAAACGCCTGCGTTCACCACCACTTAATACTTTAGCTTTACTGTCCCATAAACGTACTAAATCTAGTTCACTTAAAATCTCTTTAACCCTGTCTTTACGCTCGCTTTTAGGCACTTTTAAAGTTTCAAGAACAGCTAAAATATTTTCTGCGACGGTCATATTTCTAAAAATAGAAGGCTCTTGAGATAAATAACCTATACCCAAACGAGCTCGCTTATACATTGGCAATTTAGTTACTTCTTTTCCACCTAATAAAACCTGTCCCGCATCTGGCTTTAAAATACCCATAGCTATTCTAAAACTTGTAGTTTTTCCCGCTCCATTACGACCTAAGATACCTACTGTTTCACCCTTCTTAACACAAAAGCTGATTCCATGTATTACTTGTCGCTGATTAAATGATTTTGTAATATTTTTAACTTCTAACATTAATGAATAACCTTTATATCCTTCAATGGCCAAATCACAGTTATTGCTTTACCAAGTAAATTGTCTTTTGGAATAAACTTCCAATAACGAGAATCTCGGGAATTTGCACTATTATCACCTAAAGCATAATACGAATCATCATCAACGAATGCATTTGACCAAGCTGCTGTAGTCACATAAAAAATATCTCTGTCTAAAGCAAAATTATCAAAACGAGCTTGTCCGTGATTTATTTCTATTGAAAACCAACCCTGAGTAGTCTGTACTATACGATTTGGAGTGAAATTCATATTTTTCTTAAAAATTTCGTGCTTATCAATTAAAAAACGACAAACACCATCAAAAAACGATATTTCAATATTATATTTTTTACCTACCTCAGGGATAAAATCTATGTTTTGTTTTTCTTTAGTTAATTCAGATTCAAAAACAATATTTTTACCAGCCTGAAAAGTATATATAAATTTATATTCATCCTTTTGTTGCGCAAAATGTAAAACTGTTTGTGCTTTATCTAACACAACATCGGTAGCAAAAGACAAATCACTAACCAAATGATAATAATCTGGTCTCAACGGAGGTATAGCAGGCCAAACATAACCACAACGCGGGCAAACTACCTCATAATCTTGCACCGTTGGAACAGCCTCAAAGACAAAACCACAACTATCGCACATATGTTTAGCATATTCATTATAACTATAATCTTTACCAGGTATTCTAAAATACATATTGGTAACCTGATGCGTCATCACAATCGAAGAGCTATTATCTGTTTTAGCTACTAATTGACCATCTTTAACCTGCCAATCATGATCAGGAGTTCGCCACCATCGTAGTTTCTTATCAACTTTAGAAAAATCATTGCGATAAATAGCATTACGCAAGCTCTTTAAAACTTTTTTAGGTTTTTGTGCTATTTTGCCATTAATAAAAATATCACCATTTAAAATTTGAATATGTTCACCAGGCAACGCCACTAAACGTTTAATATAATTAATTGACGGATCTTCAGGATACTTAAACACTATTACATCCCAACGATTTGGCTCAATAAAATGAAATCTATAAGGAAATTTAAATACTAGAATACGATTTTGAATCGCCCAGTTTTCATCACCAATTAAAGTAGGTTCCATCGAGGCCGAAGGTATTTTATAAAGTTCAAATATAAAAAACCTAATAATCAAAGCAAGCATTAACGCTATAACTATAGATTCTATCCATTCGCGGGCTACACCGCCTTTATGTCTTTCTAAATTATCCATTTCAAAAGTATAGCGAAAGACATTATTATTACCAATGGGAAAACAAAATTACAAAGACAAATAACTGTAGATGAAACTAAAAATAAATCTTACACAAAACTTTACTTATCCTCCCAAGATACGCTTTTTAAAAATAAAAAACACTGCACCCATAATACACATCGAAGCCCATAAATAATCTAAACTTATTTTTTCTTTCATATAAAAAACAGAAAAAGGGATGAATATCGACAAAGTAATAACCTCTTGTAATATTTTAAGTTGCCCCAATGTCATAACTTCGCTACCTATTCTATTTGCTGGCACTTGAAACATATACTCGCAAAAAGCAATACTCCAGCTAATACAAGCCACAATAAACCATGGTTTATGAGCCAAGTTGCGCAAATGACCATACCACGCAAAGGTCATAAACATATTACTGCAACATAACAAAAGAATTGTCTGTGTAATTTTGGACATAAAAAACCTTTAAAAAATACCCGAACATAAAACAAATAAATGTATATTAAAATTTATAAGATAGCAATTACTCAAAACATAAAAACACTAAGCATTATAATTATATTGCGTGTATCATTAATTAACGTATAGTACTGCCCATGATTAATACAGATTTTAAAACTTTAAATTTGCCTGACAATATGCTTAAAAACCTATCTGAACTGGGTTTTAAATCAATGACACCCGTTCAAGCACAAAGCATTCCACACATATTGCAAAATAAAGACATTATTGTACAAGCCAAAACTGGCAGTGGCAAAACAGCTGCCTTTGGCATCGGCACAATACAACAGTTAAAAATAAATTCTACCGATGTTCAAGCTTTAATATTATGCCCTACTAGAGAACTAGCCGACCAAGTCACAAAAGAACTAAGACGCATAGCCAGATGTATTGCCAATATCAAAATTTTAACTCTATGCGGAGGCACATCACTAGGTCCACAGTTAGCCTCCTTAAAGCACGGTGCAAACATTGTTGTTGGCACACCTGGGCGTATATTAAAACATCTAGAAATTAAGTCTTTAAAATTAGACCACTTAGATATATTAATTATTGATGAAGCGCATCGTATGTTAGATATGGGTTTTATTGATGATATAAAAACCGCCATTGCATACGCACCAACTAAACGCCAAACATTACTTTATTCAGCTACATATCCCCCCAAAATAATGCGACTAAGTGCAGACATCCAAACAAACCCTATCCATATTAAAACTATCTCTGAAGATTTACAAACAAACATAACTGAATATTTTTATAAATGCCCTGCCGAAGAAAAACTCAGCACCACTATTAAACTAATTAAACATTTTCAACCACAAAATGTTATGCTTTTTGTAAACTTAAAAGTAGATGTTGATGAAATTGCTGCTAAATTACGTAACAAGGGTATTGATGCCCTAGGCATTCACGGCGATATGGAGCAATATCAACGCACAGATCAATTGGTGCAATTTACCAATCAAAGCTGTAGTGTTTTAGTGGCAACAGATATGGCTGCCCGTGGCTTGGACATTGCCAATTTATCAATGGTAATTAATTACGATCTACCACACGATCAAGCTGTTTACACCCACAGAATTGGAAGAACAGGTCGTGCTGGCCAACAAGGTGTTTCTGCCACGCTATACCTACCAAAGCAAACCAGGGTTGACGAATATCGCAATGACACTCGATTATTTAAAAAACTTGTAGATATTCACCCAGAATTACAAGCCTGTTTGCAAGCACCTAATTTTACATTAGTAATTGAAGGTGGTAAAAAAAAGAAAGTACGACCAGGAGACATTGTAGGAGCCTTAACAGGCGAACACAAAATAGACAATAAACTAATCGGCAAAATAGATATTTTTGAACACCAAAGTTATGTAGCTTTAAATAAAGAAATAATAAAAACAGCAAATAATCAATTGAAGCAATTAAAAATTAAGGGGCGTAAATTTAGTGCTTGGGTTTTATACCAACGCCAATAAGACATCTTATAACCAACCACGATAATAACAGACCCACAGTATTTGCCAACATATCATACGCATCAAAACTACGCAAACCGCTTACCCCTTGAAGAACCTCAATTAACACCCCCATTACCATTAATCTTAAAACTATCACCGGATAAAATTTATAAAAATAAAACGGACTAAAAGATATAAAAACAATAGCATAAGAAACTGCATGTATCAATTTATCCGACACCACAAACACTGGCTTAACAGCAGAACCAGGAGCTAACGAACCTACAATAATCAACAATGTAAACCCCCAAGGAATAATTAATAATTGCCAACGATGTGTGTCTATAAAATCTTGTATTGTTTTTACCATAAGTATTAATTATAACAAAAAGCAATATTTTGTCATCTGTAGACTACTCCACCTATGCAAATTAAGTTACCCCAATTAATGCAGTAACAATACAAACATTGTGTAAAATTAATAAATTGTTATTCTATGTATATGAATAAAAAAATAGACAAATCAAACACATTATTAATTAAGGCTTTTACAGGCCAAGCCAGCCGTGTACCCCTTTGGTTTATGCGTCAAGCAGGTAGAAGTTTACCAGATTACCGCGCATTAAAACAAAAACATACTTTTTGGGAAATGGTTTTAGACCCCGACTTGTGTTGTGAAGTTACTGTAATGCCCATAAACCAACTAGGTGTCGATGCTGCCATTTTCTTTTCAGATATTCTGACCTTACCATATGGAATGGGATTTAAAATAGATTTTGAAAAAGGTATTGGACCACAAATTAGCAATCCTATAAAATCCATCAAAGATTTAGACTCCTTAACACCACTGAATGATACTAGTTTTACAGCTAAAGCCATTGCTAAAATCAATAATACATTACCTGAGAACATTCCTCTTATAGGGTTTGCAGGTTCACCATTTACAGTACTGACTTATTTAATAGAAGGTGGATCTAGCAAGTCGTTTTCTAAAGTTATGGAAATGATGTATGCGCGTTCCGATGAATTTCATGCAATTATGCAACGTATGACCAACGAAACAATCAATTACTTAAATATAAAAAAAGATGCTGGCATAGCTGCCTTTCAACTTTTTGATACATGGGGTGGTATCTTACGACCAAAAGATTTTAGGCAATTTGTTCTACCTTATGTTCAACAAATTTTTGAAGCTGTTAATTTGCCCAGTATTTATTACTTAAAGAATTGCGCACATTTAATTGACGAAATGATTGAAGCAGGATCTGATATGTTATCTCTAGGAGAAACTATCGATATAGCTACAAATAAAACATTAATAAAAAGTCAAAAAGGTGTGCAAGGCAATTTATATAGTGGTTTATTATATGCCGATAAAAAAACCATAGCCAATGAAGTAAAAAATCTATTGCAAGCTGCCAAAGACAACTACCCCAGTTATATATTTAATTTAAGCCACGGTATCAATCCAGATGTCAACCCTGAGACTATAAGATTTATAGTTGATGAGGTTAAATCATTTGACTGGCGATAGCCTCTGCTACACGTTGGCCATCTACAGCCGCGGAAACAATACCGCCAGCATAACCAGCGCCTTCACCTGTTGGGTAAAGGCGCTTAATATTTATATGCTCTAAAGAATTTTTATCCCTTGGTATACGCAACGGGGATGATGTTCTAGATTCAACCCCTATTAACTGTGCATCATTTGTCAAATAACCTTTCATCTTATTATCAAACAACTTAAAAGCCACTTGCAAACGTTTAGAAATATGTGTTGGCAACCATTTATGCATATCAGATGCAATTAAACCCGGTTGGTATGAAGTATTATTTAATTGTACTGATGATTTACCCTCAACAAAATCAAGCATACGCTGTGCAGGGGCGCTTTGACTTTTATTGCCATGCTCAAAACATAAATGCTCTAAATGCTTTTGAAATTCCAACCCAGCTAATACTCCATATTGTTGAAAATCTGATAAATCTTCAGGGTTTATTTGCACCACTATGCCAGAATTAGCATACTTAGAATTACGCTTCGACGGTGACATACCATTAACTACAATTTCGTCATTCGCTGTTGATGCCGGAACAATAAAGCCTCCTGGACACATACAAAAAGAATAAACTCCTCTACCATCTACTTGAGCAACCAAACTATAAGTAGCTGCTGGCAAATATTTATCTCTTTTAATGCAATGATACTGAATACTATCTATCAAGCTTTGTTGATGCTCTACACGTACACCAACCGCAAAAGTTTTGGGTTCTAATATAATATTATCTTTATGTAACATTAAATAGATATCTCGGGCAGAATGCCCAGTAGCCAAAATAACTGCCTTAGCCAAAAACTTTTGTGCACCAACTGTAACACCATATATTTTAGACTTGTCCACCAACAACCCATCTACACGATGATTAAAATAAATTTCACCACCTGCATTTAAAATTGTTTGACGGATATTTTCAATAATGCGGGGTAGTTTATTAGTGCCGATATGCGGATGTGCGTCTACCATTATTTTTTTATCTGCACCATGGTGAAGCAATATTTGTAAAACAGAGCTAACATTGCCACGCTTTTTAGAGCGCGTAAATAATTTACCATCTGAAAATGTCCCCGCACCGCCTTCACCAAAAGCGTAATTAGAATCACCATCGACTATGCTATACTTATTAATTTTAGCCACATCTAAGGCGCGTTCTTTGACACATTTACCACGCTCTAAAATAATCGGTTTTAAATTTAATTCTATTAATCTTATGGCTGCAAATAATCCCGCAGGGCCAGAACCTACTATCACAACACTTTCTCTATCAGCAACATTAGCATAAACAGGCTTAGCCTCATCTTTAGGAAGAGGCTCTAAAACATAAACCTTAGCAGTTAATAAAATTTTGACCTTAGCTTTTTTCCTAGCATCAATAGAACGTTTAATTATCTCCACACCAGTAATATCAACCATATCAATGGCTAATTTTTTAGCTATTATCTTTGTGTACAGACACTCTTGCGCTGCTTGTTCTGGTGTCAAAAGTATCTGTATATCTTTAATCATAAATATTATTTAGATATTTTTTGGATATTTTGCAAATCACTTAAAACTTTTAAAGTTTCATCTAAATATGGATCTTTTAATAATTCATCTGTCCAAAAACTTGGCTTATCAGCTTTTTTATGTTTCTTGCCACCCCGATCAGAGTCTTTAAATTCATCCTCGGTCAATCGTTTAACAATTTGTAAGCCTACTATTTCTTTATCGATTACTAAACGCTTTGCCTCTGCTTCGGCTGCGTCTTGTTCCTTACGATACACATCTATATTTAAGCTATATGTTGTTTTAGCCTTGCGTGCTGTCAACAAAGCAATAGCATCCTTGATTTTAGCAAATTCATTACTTTTAGACACACGCTCTTTGCTCTTTATCTTTAATTTATTGATAAACAATGGTTTATTCCATGGGTGAATACGTATAGGGCTGACCTCATCCCATGGCAAAAAATGATCCTGAAATCTTTCTCCAGATTCCATATAAGCATATTGATCTGGCAATTGTATATCAGCTGCGACGCCCAATTCTTGTGTAGAACCACCATTGACACGATAAAATTTTTGGGTAGTCAATTTTAATGCGCCCAATGGCAACACATAAGCATAAGTTGGATAAAACTTAGGGTTAAAATCTAAACCTATTAATTTTTGCACCGTACCTTTACCATGAGTATGCGAACCACCAACAATAATAGCTCGACCATAATCTTGTAAGGCAGCAGCTAAAATCTCTGATGCTGAAGCGCTAAAAGCGTTAAGCATTACTGCCACAGGACCATCCCACACCACAGAACTATCTGGATCTTTTAAAACTTCTATATTACCATTAGATTCTTTCACCTGTACAATAGGTCCATTTTTTATAAATAGCCCACTCATTAATCTAGCATCTTCTAATGCTCCACCACCATTAGAACGCAAATCTAAGACTACATTATCAACACCTTCTTGTTTAAACTGATTTAACAGTACTCTAACATCATCTGTACAATTGCGACCCGTACCGCCCTGAGAGACTGGCTTAAAATCTCTATAAAAACGTGGCAAATAAATATATCCTGTTTTTTTACCTGTTGATTTTTGTTTAATTACTGCTCCCTTTGCAAACCCCTCCTTAAGCTCAACAACATCCCTAATAATAGGGATAACCATAATTCGTCCATCTGCTTTTTTAACTGTCAAGCGTACTTCAGAACCTTTAGGACCTCTTATTAATCTAACAGCATCACGAATACGCATACCAACTATACTTACAGGCTCTTGAGACCCTTGTGCAACTTTTAAAATTTGATCTTCTCGCTCTAAATCACCCTGTTTCCAAGATGCAGAACCAGGGATTACTTCTTCTACCTTAATACTATCATACGTCTCTGATAATCTTGCGCCTATTCCTTCTAAGGAGCCAGACATATCAATATCAAAATCCTCTTTACGCGCAGGAGGCATATAAGAAGTGTGCGGATCGTAAACGCTAGTTACAGCATTAAAAAACCTCTCCAAGTCATCATGCTCGTCTTGTTTTGCCAATCTAGCAAACAAATTACGAAAACTATCCAAAGTTCTCTTACGAGCTTTAGCCTCCATTTCTTTTGGCGTTAATTTTTTATCACTTTTTTTAACATCCTCTTTAATTAACTTAATATGCTCAATCTTTTGCAATTTACTAACAGCATCATCTTCGCCTTCTTTATCTTCAAGCATACTAATATAACGAGTCAATGTACTTAATTTTAAAATACGTCTCCAATTATCTTTTAATTCTTCTTTGGTATGTGCAAAATTACGTTTTTTAGGATCTGATTCGAATGTCTCATCTATTGTAAAATCAAACGGCTTAGATAGAATATCCTCGACCATGGCTTTAGCCTCAACAGCACGCTGTCGCAAAATTTGACCACCATCTTCAGACAATGACAATTGTCCTGTTCTAATTTGATCATCAATTAAAAATTTATATTTTTCTAAACGCTTAACATCACTATCTAACAAAAAACGTTTGCCATAATCTAAATGTTTTAAGTATTCAGAAAATGCCTCTTTAGATAACTCATCATCGATTTTTTTATGAGAAAAATGCCCACCCTCCAATCGCTGTTTAATCAATAACGATAAAACCTGATCACGAACTGCATCAGCTTTTATATTAGAGGTAAATAAAAGACAAATTGTAAAAATTGTAAATAATAGTTTCATTGTAATCCTAAAGTAAATTAATAATGTGGTGGTAAAGGTTCTTCTGAACTACTTAGTATATCAGAAGCATCTATATTACGCACCTTATCTGCTAAATATATAATTTTTCGTTCGCAAATATCTATTCTTTGTTGTTGAGCAATAACAATTTTATTTAACTCTTCAATTGTACGTTCTTGAAATGACAAAGTCATTTCTAAATTGGTAAAACGTGTTTTATTATCCATTTTGTTGAGCCTTTTTTTGTTTATCTATTTCATTAATTCTATTTTCAATTGGTTCTAGATATCTTTCAACTGTTACAACCTCTTTAGAACCTTGTCCATAACGTTGACGCTGATCTATTAATATCTTTTTAAAACTCATAAATGCTTGCTTGCGCTTTGTCGAAAGCTTATCTTTTTGCGCTTTATCTTTAGCCATAACGCACAATCTATCTGCTAAAAAAAACCGCCTAGAACAACAGATTAAACGCTCTACTAGCACTCGTAATTCTATGTCATTTATTTGAGACAACTTAGCCATAGCTTTTTTTAAAGCTTGATAACGTGATTTTAAGCACAGCTTCTTACTGTCAACATTCTTAGAATTTTGCGCACCCAATTTAAAAATATTGGCTCTTTTTAATAAAAATCCTGCTATTTTTTGTTGGGTTCTTGCCTTTGCTTCTTCGTCTGTAAAACCGACTATAGATTCATAAGAGTCAATAGCTAATCTATTAGCTATTAATGCATCCGAAATACTGCGAGGATACTGCAAATCATCTTCATTGATTTTAAACAAGCCCTTACCTATAGAAGAAGCATTTATTGCTATTTTTTTACGTTCTAACACAAGATCCTGCATAGCATCTTCAATACTAGGGTTTACGCTAAAGTATACATCCTTCCATTTTTTACTATCTGCCTGCTCTGCCACACTTAAACTAGACACCTTACCAGCAACGATTAATTGATGAAAGCCATTAGTATCAGATGTATACAAACAGCTAGGACAACATATTTGCTCTATAAGTTCATAATGTAAAAAATCTTTTTCACCTGCTTCAGAATAAATACCTAAAGCCAAGTAATCATCAGATATAGGTTTTAAAGCACGAGTAATCAACCTAGGCGCTGAAAACGTAGTTTTATCAAATGGACATCTAAACCAAGCCAAACGCAATGCGTATGATTTAAGGTTGGGCATTCCTGCAAATTCAAGATTAAATGCTTTGATTTTTGTTACATCCACTTGTTTAAATTCTTGATATTCTTGCAATTTCTTTTGCATTTCTTTGGGTTTAGACGTATGACCATCTAAAATTTTAACTAAATACCTAACTAAATCAGACATCTTAATAGGACGATTTACTATACCACTAACCTTTAAATCCTCAGCCTTCTTATCAAAGGACTCCTTACCTGGTAAAGTATGTACTACGATATACAAACTACGAAATATTTTGTGAGATTTTAGTTGCTTAATAAATGTTAAACCATGCGATGTTTCTAAATTGAGACCTAACAGGCACAAGTCGGGCATTTCGCCAGTCAAGCACAATTGCGTCAATGTCTGTATAGCTTTTAAATTATCCTCTGCTTCATAAGCAATAGAACCAACCTTATCTAATACTTTCAATAATTGCACTCGGTACGCACCATCGTCATCCACAACTAAGACACGCTTATTTCGCATAATTTGCAGTGGATTTTTAACTGCCAGATTTTTTTTAGTCATACTATAGCACGCTACCCTAAAAGTTATGTTTAGATTAATTTTTTAAGTTGAAAATGTCAAGGTAACAACGTACTATCTTGGTATGCATGAACAAAGAAAATCATCCCATCAACCTTATGGTAAAATTGATGACGCCTTAGATAGCGAAATGAGTTTTAGTGAATACTTCTCACAACGCCAAATATCTAAGGTTAGAGAGGCCATTGATGCCGAATTACAAGCCGATAAACACGAGCGCACTAATCACTAACATCCTTACTTTTTTGACGTTTAAGATTTTCCATAACTTGATAATAGTACGGATTAAACGGATTACTCAACCCTTGTATTCTCGTTGTGTTTGACATAATTGTCCCATTATCTTTTACCATATTAGACCGTGATTTTGGTTTTAAAGATAAAGCACTATGACGTTCAATAGCAGCTCTTTGCTCTTTGGCTAAATCTTTGCGAATAGCTAGTCTCATTTGTTGTTTTTTATCAACATCATCAATATCAAACTTTCGCTTTTGCTTTTGCAATTTTAAGGCCTTTAGCACCTTAGCATCTACCACATCTATACTATCTGATTGAGCCATCGATTGAGACAAATAAACAAGCATACCTATTAAAACTACTAAACACTTAATATATTTACCAACCATATATGTAAACCACAAAACCTACAAATTTAAAATATACAGCAATTATATTTGATTGTTAGTAACCCTCGTTAAAAACTACTTCTTCAAAGCGTTTTTTATAATCCCAGCCAGCCGTTTGCAACTCTGGTTCTTCTAAAAACTCTTTTACATGCCCTACACACAAATAAGCAACTAAAGTTCTATCTTTAGGAGCATTTAAAATAGATTTTATTTTATCTGGACTTATAATGGATAGCCACCCAACACCAATATTTAGACTTCTAGCTGTCAACCAAATATTTTGCACCGCACAAACCACTGAATATACTTCCATTTCAGTCATTGAGGTCGCCCCCAAAGTTGGCCCTTTAGTTGGCTTATGAAAAATCGCCAAGTTAATAGGAGCCTCCACAACACCTTCTAACCTAAATTGTGCATATAATTTTTGACGCTCACTATCAAACAAAGCTTTGCCTTTTTCAGTTTCTGTTAAAAAACTCGCTCGCACTGCTGTTTTTGTTGCACTATCACGTATTATTACAAATTCCCATGGCTGCGAAAACCCCACAGATGGAGCTTCCAAGGCAGAATTTAATAACGCGTTTAAATCATCATCACTTACTGGTTCATCACTAAATAAATTACCGCGTACATCACGCCTATGATGAATTATATCAGCTAATATTTTAGCTTCATTGGAATTAAAAATTTTTGATGTCATATATTTATATTAGCAAAAAAAATCATATTTAAACATACAAATATGATGTTGTTAGCACAAAGTAGTAATATCCACTTTTGCAATATTACAGCAAACCAGTAGTGTATTATAGAGCTCGTCATAATGTTTCCCGAATTAATACC
>JAMOSO010000068.1 GCA_027063065.1 Planctomycetota bacterium
TTACCAAGTCAAACCCGTCTGATAAGTTGTTAAAAAAATTAGACAGTTTAAAGCAATATTAATTAAGTACCTATGGTTTGCCTTTTAAGCACATTGGATTTGGTTTTTATTTGGCAATTAGAGGCATTTATAATACTGACATCATTTGGATTTTTTATATGTGCGCGTAAAAAAGTGGGTATTTTACATCGTCCTACTGTTTTAAAATCTTGTAATAGTGCAATAGCACATTGACTTGCAGGGATATTTTTTATATCAGTTAGAAATGTAAATAATAATTGGGCTAGGCGATTAAGAGCTATATTGCCAGTGCTATTGGTTTGTTGGTATAGCCATGCACTCCATTGAGAAAACGCCATAAATGCCGATGGTTGACGATGCCAGATTAAAGGTGCACATGTTTTAAAATTGCCATTGTTTACGGTTAGGTTCCAAAATCTTGCAAAGCGTTGCAGTTCTTGTAATTGCTTAAAGCTCATAGTGGAATTTTGTATTATTTCGTATGGTGGATTGTTGCTATAACGCATATCCCATTGCTTGCTATGTTGGGCGATTGGAGCCCCGCTTAAGCGTTTTAATATGCCAAGTTGTATTTCATGTGGGGATAATTGTAATAACATATTAAAACCTTTGGCAAAACTATTAATGGTTTCCCCCGGTAGTCCAGCTATTAAATCTGCATGAATATGCACTTCTGTTTCTTTATTTAATTTTATGATGTTTTCTGAAATTGTTTTGATATTTAAAGGTCGCTTAATACGTTTAGCCACTTCTGGGTTAAAAGTTTGTATGCCCATTTCAAATTGAATCATACCTTTAGGACATATTTTTAGTAATTTTATTAAAGGTTCAGGGATGTTATCAGGGATTAGTTCAAAATGTAAAAAGACTTGTTGTGGGCAGTTTAAAAAGAATTTAATAACTTCTAAGGCAAATGGGATATTGATATTAAAACTGCGATCAATAAATTTAAAACATTTTGCTCCACGTTCTAATAATTTATCAAATTCTGCAAATAGAGATATTTGCTTAAAATATCGCACACCGTTATCTAATGATGACATACAATATTGACAGCTAAATGGGCATCCCCGCGAAGCCTCTACATAAATAAACCTATTGGCAATGTCTAAGTCAGTATATTGATTGTATGCAAAGGTATAATTATTGGTATCAATTGGTTTGGCATTGATAACGGTTAGTTTTTGTGGTTTTTGATAATTGTCATTTTTGATTTTTTTGCATAAATTATAAAATTCGTATTCGCCTTCACCAGTGATTATATAATCAAGCATCTGGCTTAATTGTTTATTTTGCCATTCATAGCTTATTTCTGGACCACCTGCTATTAAGATAATATCTGGACGCAAAGTTTTTAACATATCGGCAACTATTGTTATTATCTCTATATTCCAGATATAAACAGATAAACTAATAATCTTTGGTTGTAAGTCTAGTATTTCTTCTACAATTGCACGGGGGATATTATTTATTGTGGTTTCAAATAGTTGTGAATGTGGTTTTAAATCTTTTAAATTGGCTTGTAGGCACATTAGACCAAAAGCTGTGTGTTGATAACGTGCATTAAACGCACATAATAAGATGTCTAAAGTAGTCATTAATTTATTATACCTAAATTTTATAAGACTTCATCATTTGATTTCTTTTGTATTTTAGAAAAACATATAATAATACTTAAAATAATGATATACTTATAAATAGTTTTATTTCTTAGGCAGTGTGCCCAATCTCATTTTAATAGTAGTATATATGAATTTTAATTCCCTTGGTTTATCCGATTTAATTTTACAGTCTATAACTGACAAAGGTTATACTGAACCTTCACCCATACAAGCACAGGCAATACCAGCAGTTTTATCTGGTAAAGATGTATTGGCAGCTGCCCAAACTGGCACGGGCAAAACAGCAGGTTTTACTTTGCCAATTTTACAGCAAATTAGTTCTAAACCACGCCCTAAAGGTAAACGTAAAATTAAAGCTTTGATTTTAACGCCAACTAGAGAATTAGCTGCTCAAGTAGGGGAGAGCGTACGTACGTATGGATCAAATTTGGATATAAATAGTTGTATTATTTTTGGTGGCGTAAGTGCACGCCCTCAAATATCACAAATAAGAGCAGGGGTTGATATCTTAATAGCTACTCCAGGAAGATTGTTAGATTTACAAAATCAGGGTATTATTGATTTGGGTTCACTTGATACCTTTGTTTTAGATGAGGCAGATCGTATGTTAGACATGGGTTTTATTCATGATATACGTAAGATAAATAGAGTTATACCTCGTCAACGTCAGACTTTGATGTTTTCGGCAACATTTTCTACAGAAATTTTAGAGTTAACAAAAGAGTTTTTGGATCAGCCAATTTATGTGCAAGTAGCACCGCGCAATACAACTGCTGAAAATGTTAATCAATTGATGTACCGAACACCAAAAAGTCGCAAAACAGCATTGTTAAAACATTTAATTTCTACTGGCAATTGGGATCAGGTTTTAGTATTTACTCGCACTAAACATGGTGCAAATAGACTGAGCGATAAATTAAATAGAGCTAAAATTACATCTATGCCGATTCATGGTAATAAAAGTCAAAATGCTCGCGTTAAGGCCTTAGAAGGATTTAAATCTAAAGAAATTAAAGTTTTGGTGGCAACAGATATAGCCGCGCGAGGCTTAGATATAAAGCAGTTACCTCATGTTGTAAATTTTGAATTGCCAAACGTTCCAGAGGATTATGTTCATCGTATTGGCAGGACTGCCAGAGCGGGTGCAGATGGTTATGCTGTCTCTTTGGTAGATCAGGAGGAGGTTAAATTTTTGCGTAGTATAGAGCGTTTATTAGATCAAAAAATACCAGAGGGTAAGTTGTCAAATTTTGATTTTACTGTTACTAAGCAGGACGAAGAAGAACCCCGTCGTGTTAATTTTAATCGTGGCAGAAAACCTTTTAAAAAATCGCCTAATAAAAAAAATAAAACCACAAGAAATAAACCTACTAAACGCTAGATATGTATGTTATCTAATATCTAATTTTTTAACTCTATACCTAATTGAGCGAAAGCTCATATTTAATAATTTGGCAGCTTCAGTTAAATTGCCTTGGGTTTTTTCTAAGGCAGATTTTAAATATTGGCGTTCGATATCTAACAGGTGCGCTTCTAAATCTAGGCCTTCTTCTGGAATTAAATTTGTAGGATTGTGATCAATAGGTTGAACTAAAGAAATAGACGCGTCGTCAGAGTCTTGTAGGTGCGATGTAATAGGTAAATTTAAATCCTTGATATTGATTTGTTGATTTTCACAAAGAGCTACAGCACGTTGAATAACGTTTTGCAATTCACGAATATTTCCTGGCCAATCATAATTTAAAATCGCTTGCATAGCTTGGTTGTCAATGCTGGTAACGTCTTTGCCTAATTCGTTGGCAAAATGAGTTAAAAAATTTCCAGATAATAAAATTAAGTCTTCACCGCGTTGTCTAAGTGGTGGCATTTCTATGGGGATAATATTTAAACGGTAAAATAAATCAGCCCTAAATGTTTTTTGAGTAATCATTTCTTCTAGTGGTCGATGTGTGGCGGCAATAATCCTTGCGTTAACACGTTTTTCTTCTGTGCTTCCTACTGGGAAATACGATTTATTTTCTAATACTCTTAACAATTTAATTTGTGTTGTTAAGCTCATATCACCAATTTCATCTAAAAAAATAGTGCCTTCTCCAGCGGCCTCTAGCATACCTTTTTTGTCGCTAGTAGCACCTGTAAAAGCTCCTTTGCAGTGTCCAAAAAGTTCGCTTTCCATTAACGTTTCGCTTAACGCTCCACAGTTTAAAGCTAAAAAAGGTTTGTCAAAGCGATAGCTGTTATAGTGTATTTGTCGAGCTACCATATCTTTGCCAGTGCCAGATTCACCGCGCAGTAGCACTAATGTATCGGTTTTAGCTATGGTTTTAATAGTCTTAAAGACTAATTGCATATCATGGCAGTTACCGCGTAAGGTATTAGCATTAAAAAAATTACCAACATCTTTATTTTGGCAAGCAGTCCTTAAATTTATAGCACGGTTTAAAGTGTTTTTAAGTATGTCGTTGTTAAACGGTTTGGCAAAGTAATCATAAGCTCCACAGCGCATTGCCTCTACAGCGGTTTCCCAAGTATTAAATGCTGTCATTAAAATACAGACTACGTTTTCATCTGTTTTTTTTAATTCTTTTAACAATTCTAAACCGTTACCGTCAGGCATATTTAAATCAAGCAATACAATATCACTGGGTTTAGATTTGTAAATTAAAAGTGCATCATTAGCATTGGATGCCAACTGTACATCAAACCCGTCGCTTTCTAAGACTATCTTTAACACTTGACGAATAGAAGCTTCATCATCGACAATTAAAATGCTTTTATTCCCCATTTTTAACCCTTTCTATTTCTTCAATCAATAGATTTGCAAAAGATTTTAAACTGTGATAGCGTTTTATGTGTTCTCGTGCTTTTATTCTAAAGTCTTCACATACATCTTTATTTGTTAATAGATAACAAATCTTTTCTGCCATTATATCACTATTTTTAGAAGGTACTAAAAAGCCTGTTTCGCCATCTTTAACCAGTGTGTATATTCCGCCGACATCGCTGGCAACTACTG
Source organism: Planctomycetota bacterium (assembly GCA_027063065.1). Lineage (GTDB taxonomy): Bacteria > Planctomycetota > JAMOSO01 > JAMOSO01 > JAMOSO01 > JAMOSO01. The sequence goes on from JAMOSO010000068.1 coordinate 4,660, forward strand.
GTAAACCACAGCTCATAGCTTCAACAATAGCAAAGCCTAAGCCTTCTTCTGTACTAGGCACAACATAAATATCAAAAGTATGTAATAATGATGCTGTAGAATGTGTTTCATCGACAAAAATCACATTGTCTATTAAATTAAAATCAGCAACCATTTTTTTTAGTCGTGATTTTTCATCGCCTTGCCCTGCAATTATAAATATAGCTTCTGGATGTGTCTCTAATGTTTTTTTTGCCGCTTCCAGAAAAAAACAATGTCCTTTACTTGGTATTAAATGCCCAATAGTTCCAATTACAGGGCGTGTTTGACCTATAACTTGCTTTTTTAATTTAAATATTTCTGTATCGACACCTGTATTGATGAAATGAATTTTTTCTTTCGGCAATCTATTATCGTTGACTAATGATTCACGCAGTGAATCACTGACTGTAATTATATTATAATTGAATTTTAAATTTTGTTTTGGTAAATAAAATCTAGTTTCTTCTTGAGGTATGTAATTTAATAATGCAAATAGCGCCGGTATATTGTGGCGTTTATGAATAGATTTGAATTTAGAAAATAATTTAGAATGTACATATAAAACAACTGTAGGCTTAAAATCTTCTAAAGTTTTTTTAGCTCGATGGCTAGAGTAAAAATGTAATATATTTCCAATGCCGGGTAAAATTGATATGTGCATATTGTTTTGTGGTAATCTGTCTAAACCTTTTGCCCGACCACATATCAAATTGACCTCAACGCCTGCTTTGACAATTGCTTGGGCAGTATTAATTGCAAAGGTACTAATATTGCCTATTGATAAATTATCAATAACTATAGCTACGCGTAGATTATGTTTGATTGTCATTGGTGTCCTTTTGTGTACGCCAACGTCTGTGCATCCATACCCATTGTTCGGGGTATTTACGTATAAAATCGCTAACGGTATTAGACCATAATTGTGTGTAATAATGGTTGTTTTTTTGTTTGTCCTGTTTGTCGATATGTATTGGTTCGCCAATTATAAAATCGTATTTATCACCTTTTAATATGCAAGCTAATGGAATAATTGGTTTTTTGCTTAATGTGGCTAATGTTACAGGGCCTGTAGGCGTGTATGCTTCTTTGGCTAAAAATTTAACAAATACGCCATTCATTCGCGGTATATCTTGGTCGGGCAAAATGCCTAGCAAGTCTTTATTTTTTAATACTTTAATAAATTGACGAATATTTTGATCTTGGTATATGGCATGTATACCTAATTTATGTCGGATGTTTTCTACTATATTATTTAATGGTTTCATTTTAATACGTTTAGCAATAGGGCGTATATTAAATCCAGCGTGATTAATTGCAGATGCACCTAACTCCCAATTTCCTAGATGTGGTGTTAGGGCAATAGCACCGTCGTATTGGTTAAATACTTGCTTGATCTTTTCTATTGCATCGGGATGAAATAAATGTGAGACTTTTTTTGGGTTACAATGCAAAGTGTCTAAAACCATAGTTATAAAATGCTCAAAACATTTTTTGGCAATATTTAATCTTTGATGTTGGTTGAGTTCTGGTAGGCCAATATTTAAATTTTGAATAATCTTGGCTCGTTCACTAGAAGCAAATTTAAAGATTAGATATCCTAGTAATGTGCCTATTTTAAATAATATGCAACGTGGAATAATTTTGATTATTGGCAAAAGAATACGTATACATATTGCAATGACGTAATGCTTAGGTTTTGTGGCTTTGCTCATAAGTTTTATTAAAAAACAAAACTGTACCACCTATAAAAATATTTACCATCTTGACTTAGATGTGGAAAGTCAGGGCGTTCATAAGGGCGTATATTTACTTGTGCTGTATTTAAAAATGTTTGTATATGCTCAGGGTAGGCTTTCATAGCTAGGTTTAATATGTGTGTGAGTAATGTTTGATTTATATGTTTTGCAAATGATAGTGCAGGTGAGATTTCTGCGATTGTTTCGCCACAATAAATAACTGAGGATTTGATTCTGATAACTAGGTCTTTGTTTGGGCTAAGCACTAAAGTGTCAATAGAAAAAGGCAAGTCTAAAGGTCGCATAAGTGCGTTCATTTCTTTTTGTATTGGCAGAAGTCTGTTTTCAGGGAATGGCGAAAATCGCGGTGTTTGATAACTAACTTGCGCATGTATATAAGCATTTTTAATTAATTTATCTTGGTCTTCTAAATAATAGTCTAAATCTTTAAGGCTTGTATCAAATTTGGCAATTTCAAAATCAAATATGCTATCTTGCAAAATATCTAATATAAAAAATAATTTTTGTTCTAAACTTTCTGAGTCGTTACTTGTAAAATTTTGGATACGTTCAAATTCAAGATAAACCAGTCTTAAAAAAGTTAAAGGCGGTTCTTTAGCAAAGCGGCGACTGCTTGGCCAATGTTTTAAAATATGTTTAATAAATGCTCTTACCTCTGCTTGAGTATCTGCAAAACGTTCTAAACGTTGCTGAAATAAATTTTCTCTTACGTTAGTGTTTTCTTCTAAAGTGTAATGCTCTGTTTTGGGTGTATCATCTTCATCACTGCGCTTTTCAAGCCAGTTTTCTATTTCGCGGGCAAAATTTACAATGGAAGTTTCCATTCGTTTAACATCGTCTAGAGCCATAAAATCCTTATGTTTTTAATGATAACTGATTATTATAAGCTTAGTTAGGTTAAATGCAATTTAAATCAAAACGTTATAAATAGATGTAAGCTATTTGAGAGTAGTTGTTTATGTTAAGTTGTTTGATATCAATTAAGCTTTATACGCTTATATTAAACTTGATATGCTCTGTACCATATACAATATAAGCAAAACATTTTGATTTAATGGTATGCGTCAAATTTAAGTTTTTTGTATATTTGGTCGATATAAAGTGTAGAAAGGAGTACGCATGAATATAAACTTACTTAGAAACGACTTTGCTAAAAACTATTTAAAGGTATCTAATAAAAAATCTGCCAGTGTTAGCAGTAAAACATTAGATACGCCAGAACCTCGTGATTCTGTTGAGGTTTCGCCGTTGGCATCTTTTAGACAAAAGGTGTCAGAGGCGCAGGATTTAACTAGACAGGAAAGGTTAAAACAGATTTCTCAAGATGTTGCCGATGGCAATTATATAACAGAGGACAAATTAAATACTTCTGTTGGTTCTGCCATTGAGTCCGCTTTGGGCGGTTTGTAGCGATTTGTTGTGCAACAGTTAGAAATACTTAATACCAAGGAGTTGCAAAAATTATTAGTAAAAATACCAGATGGTATGCCTATTTTTGCCACTGAAGGCGCACAGTATTTTGCTGTTAATAATTTAATATGCCGTGAATTAAAAAAAAATTTACGACATTTTTGCGAGATAACTCTATCGCCATGTTTGGGCGGTAAAATATCAACCCAGCCAGTTTTGGCATTAAAAAAAGTATTAAATCACTTAGATACATATACACATTTTGTATGTAGCACTGGAGAGGGGCAGACTTATAGAGTGCTAGAGCTGGGTAAAGCTAATTTAGGTTCTGGCGAGGTTCTTTTATTAAAAATGGAAATTTCTGAATAATATTGAGCATTTGCTTAAGTAGTTAATCATATACCCGATATTCATAGCTAAATAGCCTTCTGGAGTAAATATGAATACCGATAATAATGACTGGAAAGATTTAATAATACAAGATCAGCTTATTTCTAAAGACAAAGAGATAGAAGCTCTTTTTGAGCAATTAAAAATAAAAGATGAACAAATATCTAAGTATCAAACTAAGCTATATAAAATAAATAGTAAAATTGAAAGTAAACCTAATCATTTTATACCTTGGACATTGTCCGCTGTAGCTTCAATTTTATTTTTTGTTCTTACTGTAAATTTTATACAAGTGCGTAATGATTTAATTGCCAAAGATAGTCAATCAATATATTTAACTGAGCGCCTTGAGTTACAACGCGATAGTTTAGCTCAAAAATCTGCGCTAATTAATGGTCAAAATCACCAAATTGTGGAACTACATAATAAATTACAAACTAATTATAAAAATATGGCAATTATTGAGCAAAAGTTAAATAAAGCGCATGAGCAGGATATTGAATTGTCTAAACCTGTTGATATTGCTACAGAGTAATTAATTGTTTTAACGTCCAGTCAATATGCTCGTCAATTAATGTTGATGTACCTTTGGCTTGTAACAATGCTTTAATGATAATTGGATTGTTATTACCTTCATTGCCTATTGCAATGGCGATATTTCGCTTAAAGCATTCAAAGCCCATTCTTCTTAGTGGGCTTCCTTGGGTGTTTTTGTCAAAGGTTTGTGCATCCCATTTTAATAACTCTATTAGGGATATATTTTTTAGAATATCCTTTGTTTGAAAGTTTATATCTTTGCTTTCTGGTTGTTTGTTGTTCCAAGGACATACACTTTGGCAAATATCACATCCAAATATATTGGTGCCAAAAGCTTTGCGTAATTTTACAGGAATACTTTTTTTAAATTCAATACTGAGATACGAAAGACATTTTCTGGCATCGATAACGCCGTTAGCGATGATGGCTTGGGTAGGGCATTTATGAATGCAAATTTGGCAATTGCCACAGTGGTTTGTTTTTATAGTTAAATTATGATTTGGTGCTTCTAAAGAGCTTAATAAAACTGCAATAAAATAATAACTGCCTTTTTTATTTATTAGCATTGCATTTTTACCAATCCAACCTAAGCCAGCTTGTAAAGCTAATTGTCTTTCCATTACAGGAGCCGAGTCCACACAGGGGCGAAATTGAGCATCTAAATTAAAATATGTGTTTATACTATCGCCTATTTTTTTTAATTTTTTTCGTAGATAGCGATGGTAATCCCTGCCTTGAGCGTATGTGCTAATATATTTATTGTTGCTTGTTTGATAATAATTATAGGTAAATACCATAGCACTTTTTGCTGTTGGTAATACATTTATGGGGTTGTTTCTTATTGGTAGACTTTGTTTTAAATAATCCATTTGCCCGTGATAGTTGTTGTCTATCCATTGTTTAAAATTGTCATTTGATTTTGTGTCGCTAAGATTTATCCAACCCATACTAGCAAATCCCAAGTCTTTGCTAGTCTCTTTAATGTATGTAGTGATATTCAAAAAAGTAACTCCTAAACGGTAAATATAATAAATTCAAAAAAGTAGCTTAAAAAATACGCTTTCCCTTATATTTGTATTGATTATAATTTGTTTTTTTAAATCAGCTAGAAAATTGAGGATATTATGGATTTAGACTGGGAAAATTTAGGCTTTGATATTTTGCCAACCAATGGCGTTGTGAGAATTGATTATGCAAATGGTCAATGGTCTGATATTTATGTAGAAAAAGAAACCAGTCTCAACCTAGATATGGGAGCGCAAGTTTTGCATTATGGTCAAGCTTGTTTTGAAGGCTTAAAGGCATTTAAGTCTCAATCTGGTGAAATATCTTTATTTCGTCCAGATATGAATGCTAAGCGGATGATTTCGTCTGCAGATCGGATTTGTATGCAAGCTCCACCAGAGGAATTATTTATCCAAGCATGCCAAAAAGCAGTGGAAATTAATAAAGAATTTGTTCCTCCTTACGGCACTGGGGCTAGCTTATATTTACGTCCTTTATTGATAGGCACAGAGTCTATGTTTGCCATTAGACCTTCTAGCACTTATACCTTTATTATAATGGTTAGCCCTGTTGGTCCTTATTATAAAGATGGGTTTTCTCCTGTGGAGGCTTTGGTTATGGAGAATTATGACCGAGCTGCCCCTTGCGGAACTGGTCAATCAAAAGTGGCTGGAAATTATGCGGCTTCATTAAAGGGGGCGGAGGAGGCTCATAAAAAGGGTTTTCCAATTGTGCTGTATTTAGATTCTGCCAAGGGACAGTATATTGATGAATTTGGCACGTCTAATTTTATTGGTATAACTAAAGACAATAAATATATTACACCACAGTCAGCATCTATATTGCAAAGCATTACTAACGATTCGTTGCGTCAATTGGCACGTGATATGGGCTTAGAGGTATTGCGTCAAAATATTGAAATTAATAATGTAAATATTTTTGCAGAGGTAGGCGCTTGCGGTACAGCAGCTATTATTACCCCCATTGCATCTATTACGTACCAAGATAAAAAAGTAGTATTTAATAATGGCGAAGTTGGCAAAACTTTGCAGGCGCTTTATTCAGAGTTACAAGCAATACAGTATGGTGATAAACCAGATAGGTATGGGTGGTTAGTATCAATATGTTGAATGTAAAAAAGTCTTTTTATTTGGTTTGGTTTTGTATTATTTTGGCTTTGGCGTTAATGAATCAGGGCGGAGTATATATACCAATTGGCCATATACCTATAGTGTGTGTTATTTTACTTAGGCGTCATATTAGAAAAATAGCTAATGTGCCCAAATCAAATAAACAACAAAAAATCATTATTTTATTAGTTTTATTGGCTTTGTTAGCCTTGTTTTTTATAGATATATTTTTGTTTAAATTATTGTTGGTGTCAGTGTTGCTGATACGATTTATCAATGATATGAAAATATGCTTAATAGATAAACACTAAGAAGGTTTTAAGCCTTCTTAGTGTTTATGTGGTGTTTTTATGCAATAGTAATATTTACTTCGTTTTCACCAGCAAATATATGACCAAATTCTAAATTAGGTTTTAGAACAATTTTTTGATTTACGTCAATTTGGATATGCGCTTCAACTTTGGCAGTAAAATCGTGATCGCCAACTTTTATAAATAGCATTTGAGAATCACCTAATTTTTCAATTACTTCAACAATACCAGTAAAAGAGCTTGCATCGGCAGAATCAACCACGTTTAATTTTTCTGGACGTATTCCAAAAGTTACGTCTTGGCCAATTACAGATTTTGACTTAGATGCCATTCTTTCGTTTAGTTTTAAGTTGACAGTTTCATTGTTAAAATAAATATCGCCGTTTTCTTCTTTAATTGTACCTCCTAAAAAATTCATAGTAGGAGTACCAATAAATCCAGCAACAAATTTATTTTTTGGATAATCATATACGTCTAGTGGTTTACCCACTTGTTGTATATACCCATGAGACATTACACAAATACGATCACCTAATGTCATAGCTTCTACCTGATCGTGGGTTACATATATCATGGTTGTCTGTAGGCGTTGATGTAGAAGTTTAAGTTCTTTACGCATACCAACACGCATTTTGGCGTCTAAGTTAGAAAGAGGCTCATCCAATAAAAATACAGAAGGTTCGCGTACAATAGCTCGTCCTAATGCTACTCGTTGGCGTTGTCCACCAGAAAGAGCTTTTGGTTTACGAGGTAAGTATTCGGCTAATTCTAAATGTTCTGCCGTTTCTCTAACACGTTTGTCAATTTCGTCTTTAGGAAACTTACGCAATTTTAATCCAAATGCCATATTGTCATATACTGTCATATGTGGATACAGTGCATAATTTTGAAATACCATTGCAATATCACGATCTTTTGGAGGTACGTTATTTACCACTCTATCTCCAATTTTTAATTCGCCATCAGAGATTTCTTCTAGTCCGGCAACCATACGAAGAGTGGTTGATTTTCCGCAACCAGATGGACCAACCATTACCATAAATTCTTTATCTTTAATGTGTAAATCGCTTTCGTGTACAGCGATTACATTGCCGTTATATACTTTTTTTAACTTTGTTAAAACTACTTCAGCCATATTGTCTCCATCTTTATTGAAAATAAAGACAGGACTATACTGTAAAATTGTTTATTGACAACTATTCTTGTTTAAAATTATACTAACAGTATGGTTTTAGACAATTATTCAGATGAATTTAATGCAGATTATAATAAATCTAAAAAATATTTACTTGTTTTAATATCTGGTTCAGTGGTGGGTAATGCTGGGTTCACACAGTTATATAAAATGCAATGGGTGGTTTTTAAGGCAAATACATTATTGCGTTTTACAGGTGCCACTGGCTATATTGTACCATTATCAGATACTTACTTACTGCAAAAAGGAGTGATAGATAACGTAGCTTTTGTTTTAATACAAGATGTTATATGCTCACAAAGTAGATCAAGTCATCATCGTACAAAGGCTATGGAGTATCTCAATACGCATTTTAATTTATTATCGACGACAGTTAATCAAACCGATAAAACTAATTTGGTGTCGTTATGTATTGAGTATTTTAAGAACAATCTCGATGAACATATTAGTTTAGATGATTTGGCTCAATACACTTTAAAATCTAAAATTGCAATTTTAAAAGCTTTTTCAAGGGAACAGGGTGTTGCCCCTTTGAAAGTTTTGGCTCAGATGCGTATCGAAGAAGCAACTAGATTGTTGCATCAACAACAATTAAGCATTACACAAATAGGCTTTAAAATAGGCTTTTCTGATGTTGCAACCTTTAGTCATTTTTACAAAAGACATACAGGTAAAAGCCCTAGATCTATTCAAAATGAATTGACATGGGTTATTTAAAATAGATTATTGCTTTGGATAAATAGCAATTAAACGCAGAGCATCTAAGCGTAGGCGGGTTTTGCTTAATCCAACATTTAAAGCTTGGTATTGAGTTTTTAAAGCAGTAATTTCATTGTTATTAATTGATGGGTTTACCAATTGCAACTCTGTAAGGCGTTCTATTTGCGGGGTTATTTCTTTGTTTACTAAATCTAAAGCATCATTAATAATTGGTTGCACTTGTTGTTGAGCCTCTTTACGCCCAGCATTAATCATTGTATCGATGATATCTCTTGCTTTTTGATTTTGCAACATAGCGCCAGCGTTAAAATCTTCTAGTGTATTTGCATTTAAGTTTGGGTATTCATCGCTACAATTTTTGCCAGCTTGATTTATAACAACAGAAATTGGGGTGGGAGGTAAAAAGCGTTCTCCGCGTAAATGGCTAGCTACCGAGCTTTCTAACGAAAATAATAATTCTAAAATAATGGCTTGTTTGTTTCCGGCCATTTTAGCAGATGATGCATTGCCACAGTCGCTAGTTAAGATTTGATCTAATGTGTCTCGCACCATTGCATGATCCCATGACAATAAAGATGCGTCATCTTTTTTTAGGCATAATTCTCGATTAAAGCTTATAACCATACCATTTTCATTAAATCCAGGAAATGGCTTTGTGTAAAACATATTTGGTTTTAAATTGTAAGTTCTAAAATCAATTTCTTCAGCATCAATACCACCTCTATCAAGGGCGTAAATCATAAATTCTTCTACATCATTATGATCTTCTTGATCTATAATAGCTTGACGCAATTTTGCGGCGATTTCAGGATTGTTTGAGTTTAATTCCAATAATGTATCACGTCCTTGTTCTAGCTGTCTTAATAGTTTTTCTTGAAAATTTGCAACTTTATTTAAAAAATCATTCCATATTTTTGAGTTATTTTTTGTGATTAAGTCTTGTAGTTCAGCACCAAAATTTTGCATGATGCTTTGTGAACCATGCCACGGTTTTTCAAAAGCGTTTAATGCTTTATGATACCATTGAAATAATTTTTCATCTGCAGAGCCGCTAAGGTATGGTACGTAAATATCTATCTTAGAGCCTTGACCTATTCTGTCCAAACGACCAATACGCTGTTCTAATTGCTCTGGTTCTTTTGGCAAGTCCCATAAGACTAAAGTATGCGCACATTGAAAATTGCGGCCTTCTGCTCCTATTGGTGATGAAATTAAAATTTTTGGGCCAGTTTCTTCAAAAAACCAGGCGGCTTGTCGATCGCGTTCCATTAGGCTCATATCTTCATGAAAACGTGCGATTTTTTTATTTGGATTATTTTCGGGGTTTAGATTGGTAATTATTTCTTTAACGGTTTTTTTTGTTTGGCAAATAACTACAATTTTTTCATCTGGCAGTTTGGCTATCAAATTTTGTAACCATATTTGTTTTGTGTTTTTTGATAATTTTACGCCGTGGCATTTGCGCTTTGGAAATCCCTCTATAGTGGCTCGTACATTTCTAAATAATAAACGTCCAATACCATGTAAATCTAATAAGCGCCTTTGTAGTTGTATGCCGGCAAACGCATCGCCATTTTGATATTGTTTTAATATTTCTTGTACGGCTTTTGGATTAGATTTGTATAAACTATTAATTAAATTTGTATCCGCATCATTTAATTTTTTATTTTGATGTAGTTTTTTTGCCGTGTTGGCAATGTTTTTATATTTATGTTGCTCTTTTTGATAGAGGTCAAAATCATAAAATCTGGCAGGGTCTAATAATTGCAGTCGATAAAAATGATCTATTTGCCCGCTTTGCTCAGGTGTAGCACTTAATAATAAAAGATGCGCTACATTTTGGGATAATTTTTTTAATGTAGCAAAAAAAGGTGTTTGACTGCCGATATGGTGGGCTTCATCGACAATAAGCATATCCCATTTTTCATTTAAAATTTTTGGGTTTATTTCTTGGGCTATATCACTGGGGCATAAAAATAATTGATGGGCTTCAAATATGCTTACTTCTTGTTCTCTAGCGTCTTGAATTGATTCTCTATCAATTACCTGAAAAATCAAATTAAATCTTTTAAGTAATTCTACAAACCATTGATATGTTAAAGCTGGAGGTATAATAATTAATACTTTGGCAATTCGTCCTGTTAATAGCATTTTATGCAAGATTAATGCAGCTTCTATTGTTTTGCCCAATCCCACTTCATCGGCTAAAAGCAGTCTTACTTGGTGGCGTTTAGATGCCTCATCGGCTATGTAAATTTGATGGTCAAATAGTTCCATTCGAACGCCACCAAAACCACGCAGTTTTGATTTTAATAGTTTAGATTGCAATATATTTGCTTTTAGGCGTAAATCAAAATCTCGATAGTCGGCAAGATTACCACCTTTTAAACGGTTTTCTGGAGTAGACACATCGATATCATCACATAAATCTCGCTCGTGAACGCACTGCCCTTTGCCATGATAATAATAATGATTGGATTTTTCTGTAACAGATTCAATGCTAAATTTAATACCATCTCTGCTTCGTAATAAATGCCCAGGGCTTAGATAGACCCGTGCTAATGGCGAGCTTTGTATCTCATATTTGCGTATCAAATCTTTGATAGGAAAGTATATTTCTACTGTTCTGCCTTCAACTAGTGTAACAGTGCCTAGTCCTAGTTCTGGTTCCATTACAGAATACCAACGTTGTTCAGGATAAAATGTACTCATTTTACTTTTTTGATTCGCCTCTTAATAATGCAATAATAAAACTTAAAACAAACCAACAAAAACAACATAAAATTATTGTAGCTCCTGTTGCTGTGCCAGCCCAGTCTTGAGCCGATATAATCAACCCACTTGAGGCAGATGTGATACTGATAATAATTGCCCACCAAAACATTGCCCCCGCAGAGCGTGATAGATTTCTAGCAGCAGCAGCAGGCACAATTAAAAGTGCTGTTACTAATAATACGCCAACAGCCCAGACAGAAAAAATTATTACGACTGATAATAATCCAGCATATATATATTGAAATAATGCAACTTTGACACGGTGGGCGGTAGCAAGGCTTGGGTTTAAACCTATATATAACATTTGATTGTAGCCCCAAGTTTGAAATGTCATAAGTAATACAAATAGTATGATTAATAAATTTATGTTGGTTTTGCCTATGGTTAAAATATCACCATATAAAAATTGTTGAATATTTGTCGCTGAAGAAGGGTCACGACTTACTACTGCTAGGCCAAAGGCTATTACAGCCGAAAACACCACGCCAATTACTGTATCGGACGATAAAGAGCTTTTGCGTTGCATTGCCATAATGCTCAACCCGACTATTAATCCAAAAACAGGCATGCTAAATTGCGGATTGATACCAAATAGTAATCCAATTGCAACGCCGGCAAATGCAGAATGAGATATTGCATCGGCAAAAAATGCCATCCTAAAATTTACTACTTGTATTCCCATAGATGCTGCCATTGGTGCGAGTAATAATATTGCAAACATAGCTTGTTGCATAAAATTAAATTGCATGCATTCAAAAGGAAAGACACTTTGAATAGCAGAAAATATAGGAGTTAAATCAACCATGTTTACAGCAACTTTCATTACAAATTTTATCGTTATTTGGCAGAGCTTTTAAATCTATCATACCCATGTGAATACCAAACATTGCAGTTAAATTTTCGTGTGTGAGCGTTTCTTTTGGTGAACCTTGAGCTATGACCTTGCGGTTTAAGCATATTACTTTAGTAGCATGGTGGGTTACAGTTGGCAAGTCATGACTAATCATTAATTGGGTAAAGCCCATCTGTTTGCGCATTTTTTCTAGCAGTTCGCAAAAAATATACTCACCTTTAAAATCAACCCCAGCTGCAGGCTCATCTAAAATTAATAGTTCTGGTTTTTGTTGTAGTGCAAGAGCCAAAAGCACACGCTGAAGCTCACCGCCTGATAATGCACCAATTTTACGATTGGCCAGTTTTTCGGCGTGTAGTTGAGCAAGTATCTCAAGCGCTTTAGCAACTGCTTTTTTGTTTTTGCCAAGCCAAAGAGGGCGTATTTGGGCATCCATTATCATAAAATCCAAAACAGTTAATGGCATACCTCTGTCAAAGCTTAATCGTTGTGGAACATAACCAATGCGATGTTTTGGGCCGTGTTCGTATGAGGCAATAGTAACTGTGCCTGTATAGGGTATTTCATTTAATAAGGTCATAAGTAAGGTAGTTTTACCCGCTCCATTTGGCCCTACAATAGCTGTGCATTCACCTTTTGGAACGGTGGCGTTTATTTTGTCTAAAATATGCACACCGGCAATATTGACGCTAATATCACTAAATATTACTTCTGCACCGCAGTTTGATATGTTTTCTATTATAGGCATGGACGAGATTGTAACAGGGATGAACAAATATTTAGAGTATAAAAATAAAAAAATCAAATTTTAAGTTATAAATAGGCAAAAAATAATGCAGTTTAGTCAATTTAATTGTAAAATTTAGTTTTTAATTTAATTGAGAATAAAAAATGAAATATATAAGTACCAGAGGTGGCATACAACCTATAAATTTTAAAGAAGCAGTTATGATGGGCTTGGCAACCGATGGAGGCCTTATTATCCCTGAGAATATCCCAGATGTAACAAATAAGTTGCAAGCGTGGAAAAATTTAAATTTCACAGACTTGGCGTTTGAAGTTATATCCTGTTTTGTTGATGATATTAATAATGATGATTTATATGATATTGTAAAACGTTCTTATGCAACATTTGATCACAAGGATATTACGCCTGTTGTAAAGGCTGGAAATTTACATATTCTAGAATTATTTCATGGGCCAACCCAGGCTTTTAAAGATGTGGCTTTGCAATTTTTGGGCAATGTTTTTGAGCATATTTTAAAAGAGCAAGGTGGTCAGTTAAATATATTAGGCGCAACTTCTGGAGATACTGGCAGTGCGGCTATTCACGGGGTTAGAGGTAAGCAAAATATTAATATTTTTATTATGCACCCAGAAGGTAAAACTTCACCAATACAAGCAAAGCAAATGACATCTGTTTTAGACGAAAATGTACATAATATTGCTGTGGCAGGAAGCTTTGATGATTGCCAATCTTTGATGAAAGGTGCGTTTAACGATTTGGACTTTAAACAAAAATATCACTTAGGGGCAGTTAATTCTGTGAATTGGGCAAGAATTGTTGCGCAAATTGTATATTATTTTTGGGGGCATTTTCAAGTAAGTAAATCTGTAGAGGCAAAGGTGAGTTTTTCTGTACCGACAGGAAATTTTGGTGATATCTTTGCTGGTTACTTGGCTACTCGTATGGGTTTACCTGTGGATAAATTAATGCTAGCTACTAACGAAAACAATATTTTAACAACCTTTTTTACTTCTGGTATTTATAGGCGTTCTGAGGTTTGTCATACAGTTAGTCCCTCAATGGATATTCAGGTAGCTAGTAATTTTGAAAGATATTTATATTATTTTTTAAATGAGGATAGCGTTAAACTAAAAGAAACCATGCAGGATTTTGCACAAAATAACCAAATTAAACTAGACTGCACAGGCAATCACGTTGATAATTTATTTGAGTCAAAATCGTCCCCTGCAATGGAAACTTACGATACAATTAAACGTTACTATCAAGAATATAATTATTTGTTAGATCCTCACACTGCTGTAGGGGTAAAGGTAGCCGAGGAATTTGCTATAAATGATATACCTGTGATTTGTTTAGCAACAGCGCATCCTGCAAAGTTTCCAGATGCTATTGAGCAATCGCTTGGACAAGATATAGCCCGCCATCCACAATTGGATAAACTGCAAAATGCTAAAACTAGATGTATTTCATTGCCCAACGATTTAAATGCAATAAAACAAATAGTCTCAGAAAGGGCTTAAAGAGTTATCTAAAACGTTTCTACAAAATAGACAGTTGCCAAGAAAAATCGACTATTTTTAAACTAAAAGTAGTCGAAAATATCTATAGAATGTTATCAACACTTATTAGAATAATTTTATATGTTTTGATGATGTTGAAACAATGATGTGCCAAAGCGTTGGCATACGTTGATAATTGCAAGAAATATGGCAGAAATAAATAAACCAGTAGAAATATTAGAAATTTTACTTTCACCGCAGGTGTCGCAAAATTCTAAATGAGATGTGCGAACTACGGGCAATTTGCCTGAACCACATTTACAGCTTGTTGGAATATTTGTGTGCATGATGAACTCCTTTTCTCATACAAAAATAAATAAATTATACAGCTCCTATACGACAGGTTACCTTGCCAAGAATTTGAGTCCTTTCGTCATCTTGAGGCACAGCAATCGGTCTATGTATGGCGTTGGTTGAGCGTGGCAATAATAAAATTGTATCTTGATTAATTTCTAAGATTTTAACAGTGCAGTCACCGTCAATCATCGCCACCACGGTATCGCCATTTTTGACATTTTTTGTTGATTCTATAACTAAGTAATCACCGTCTAAAATACCAGCTAAATTCATACTATCACCTTGTACTTGCAGTACAAAGCATTGACCTTTTGGTTTGAACATTTCTAAATCTAAATAGCCTGATATATTTTCTTCTGCCAAAATGGGGCTACCTGCTGCTACTTTACCAACTATTGGCAAAGCATTTATATTTTGATGTGATATTAAGTTAGGATTATGTTGTATGGATTTGTTTTGTGTTACATTGGCAAGCATTAGGTGTCCAGTGTCTTTAATTAAATATTTTTTATCAATTAAATAGTTGATGCGTTGCCTAACCGAGCCTAATGCGATGCCCAGTCCGTTGGCGATGCAACGTAAACTGGGCATACTTT
Organism: Planctomycetota bacterium; assembly: GCA_027063065.1. Taxonomy (GTDB): domain Bacteria; phylum Planctomycetota; class JAMOSO01; order JAMOSO01; family JAMOSO01; genus JAMOSO01. The sequence continues at coordinate 19,964 of JAMOSO010000068.1, forward strand.
GATATTCGCTTGCGTACTCTTGAATAAATTCAAGAGTTTGTTTTTGTGCGTTAGTCAATGATGTGTGCGTATCCATACACACTATTGTACGCACGCTTGTGCGTACGTCAATTATTTTTTCTTTTTTTGCAATTCTAATTGTTTTTGGCGTTGTTTTTCGGCCTCATAATCATCTAATGTTCCTATGTAATCGACAATGCTATCTTCGGTTACTTCAAAAATTCTGGTTGCTAATGATGCAATAAAACGGTGATCATGTGATACAAAAATTAAAGTATTAGGAAATAAAGATAGTGAATAATTAAGAGCTTCAATTGATTCTAAATCTAAATGATTGGTTGGTTCATCAAATGCTAAAACATTTGCACCTTCCATAGTTAATTTTGATATTATTAAACGTGCTTTTTCACCACCACTTAAAACTTTTACAGGTTTAAAGCAGTCGTCTCCGCGAAATAGCATACGTCCCATAAAGGCTCGTAAATCAATTTCTGTTGCGCCAGCTTCTGAAAAACGGCTCAACCAACTTAAGGCATTTTCATCTACATTTAGTAAGTCAGATGAATCCTGCGGAAATATACCTAAATCAACAGTTTCTCCTAGTACAACTTCGCCAGTATCACTAGCTAGTTGTTTGCATAAAATATTTAATAGAGTTGTTTTGCCAATACCATTTTTACCGATAATTGCAATGCGTTCTTTAGAGCCAATAGAACAGGTGAAATCTTTAAAAAGAGTTTTATCATATGTTTTTGATATTTTTTCGGCTTCTATAACCTTATCACTTAGGCGTTTTTTAGGTTCAAATCTTATATAAGGAGAAACTCTACTACTGGCTTTTATTTTTTGTACTTCCATTTTTTCTAATGTTTTTTTGCGTGATGTAGCCTGTTTGGCTTTTGATGCATTTGAACTAAATCTCGCAATAAATGCTTTTAAATGGCTAGCTTGTTTTTCTAGTTTTTTATTTGATTTATCTTGTAAAGCACGAGCATCTAAACTGGCAATAGTAAAATCATCGTAGTTTCCAGTAAACATTCTAATTTCATTAAAATCTAAATCAGCGATATGGGTACAAATGCTATTTAAAAAGAATCTATCATGCGAGATAGTAATTAATGTTCCTTCATATTGTTTAAGTAAATCAACTAACCACTCGATAGAATCCATATCTAAATGGTTGGTAGGCTCGTCTAGCAATAAAATATCTGGTTTACCAAATAGCACTTGTGCTAAGAGTACCCGCAATTTAAAACCACCTTGTAAAACGCTCATATTTTGACTAAACAAATCGTCTGTAAATCCTAAACCTGTCAATAATGTTGCGGCTTCTGTTTCCATCATATAGCCACCTGCTTGGCCAAATTCGTCTTCTATATGACTACATCGTTCGTTTTCGGCGTCGGTGAGTTCTGTTTTAGAATATAAACTTTCTCTTTCGCAATATAATTTCCATAAAGTAGGATTGCCCATATATACGGTATCGATTATTGAATAATCATCAAAAGCATTATGGTCTTGCCTCAGATATCCCAAAGAACAATCTGCCCCTAAAGTTACAGTGCCATCAGTAGGTTCTAATTGACCTGTTAATATTTTCATAAATGTTGATTTACCAGCACCATTAGCACCTATTAATCCGTAACAGTTGCCAGGGGTAAATTTTACAGAAACGTCTTCAAACAATGGCTTATTGCCAAAACGCATGGAAATTTGAGAAGTTGCAATCATATAATTCCTAATATAGTTATGTGTTATTTATAAAATAAGATGTGGGTATTAATAAAAATTGATAAAGTATGCAATTATATCAATAAGGCATATAAATGGAAATAATAGAACAATCAAAAAAAGATAACAATGGCAAGATTATAATAGCTTTAATGTTTGTGCAAGTTGTAACAGTTTTGCCATTTGCAGTGTTATCTATTTTTATTGAGCCAATGACTTTGGATTTAAAAGTAGATATTTCTCAAAGCGGTATTTTCTTTGGAGTAGGTGGTCTAGGAGCATCTGTTGGTTGGTTTTTTGGTGGTTGGTTACTTAATTATATCAATAGGCAAAGGTTGTTTTTTTTAGTTTTATCGCTAGATAAGGTGTATTATTAGATGCTGGATTTACATGGCAACATATATTTGCATTTATGTCTTTGTTTTTATTTATGTCTGTTATTTGGATGCGTTTATTAAAATTACCATTGCATACTGTGGATAATGATAATTTGCAATTACCTCTTAAAGAGGTTTTGATTTTTCCAAAGCAAAATTTTTTGTTAGCTTTGGTTATTGTTGCAGGTTTTGCCTTAATGGTTGTGCCATTTGCTTGGGCAGGGGTGTTGGGCGCTAGATTGTTTGGCAGTAGCGAATCGAGTGTAGTCAGTGCTATGGTTGTTCTATTGGGGATAGGTTTAGGGCAAATTGCTCTTGGTACTGTTTTGAGAAATATCCAACCAGTAAAACTTTT
>JAMOSO010000069.1 GCA_027063065.1 Planctomycetota bacterium
ACCTTGTGTGGCAGTTTGCGTGATGTTAAATTCAACGTTAATTGTTGAGGCTGAGCCAAACTGTGCGCCGCGAACTGAATAATTTGCAATAGAAGAGTGGACTGATGAGCTTCCGCTTTCTTTAAAGCCTTGACTACCGTCTAGTAAACGTTTGCCAGCAAACTTTGTCGTGTTGGCAATGCGATCGATGGTATTTATGGCTGAGTCCACTTCAGCCTGATTGGCGGCGATCTGTTGTGCGTCCATTCCACCTGTCGAAGATGCCTCTACAGCTAAACCTCTTACTGATTTTAGTAAGCTATTCATTTCTGTTAAAGCGCCTTCTGCTGTGCCTATAATGTTTGAGGCACGTTGCGAATTAGATATGGCTTGTTCCATACCGCCTATTTGCGCGCGTAAGCCTTCGCTAATTACCAATCCTGCTGGTTTATCAGCTGCTGTGTTGATTGCAAATCCAGAAGATAACTTCTGTAGCGATTTGCTCATACGGCTATCCGTAGCCATAAGTTGATGATGTGCATTTAAACTTGATACATTGTTTGCAATTCTTAGTCCCATAATATCCTCCTTGATAAGGGATTGAAATAAATTGTGTTGTACGTAAATTTAAATAACATCCTTGCTACCTAATCTCACGTACATCTGATTTATCGGCTCAGGCTAAAGCATACTTTAGATAAAAATCAAAGTTTTTATAAGTGGTTTTATAGTAAGGTTTTATATGAGGTTTATTTTTGATTTATTTTGGTTTTTTATCGAAAAACAACTTTAGTATTTTTTAAATAAAAAAAGGCACTAACTTTTAATAAAGTCAGTGCCTTTAATTGTTTTGTTTGATAGTGGCGGAGGAAGTAGGATTTGAACCCACGGTACCCGCAAAGGTACATCGGTTTTCAAAACCGACGCATTCGGCCACTCTGCCATTCCTCCGCAAAGATGGCAGAATTATAGTAATATTTATTAAGATGTAAACTTTTAAATTGAATAATTTAAAAGTTTTATCGCAGGTTCAAAATGAGGACATCTTTTGAAGGTTTGTAGCAATTCTGACGAAGGATCTCTGCGTTTTAGAGGACGTATTTTATTAGATAAAGTAGCTCTGCCAGGTCCGTTAGAACTTACATCACCAGTTATATTTGTATAACTACTCCATTTATTAATAAATTCTGCATCAAAGGGGATGTCTAAGGCTTGGCATAGTATTTTTGCGTATTTATTTGGTTCATTGGTAAAATCTTCAAAACGTACAAACCCTATGGTTTTGGCGTGTTCCGCAAAGGCTAAATATCCTTTTAGAAAAGTAGGTATATTAATTTTACCATTAATTAATCCTAATTTTTCTAGGCTGAGCCATTGGTCTATTGGGTGTCTAACAGTTGTGATTTGTTTTAAGTCAAAATACTGTTTTAGTACATTGGCAGTGTTTAATTGATAACTTGGATTGTCAATCCATGGTGTACCGGTAAAATCTAAGTGTGACCAATCTCTGATGAGTAGATGTTTGTTTTGCCCTTTTGCACGTCTGGCAATTAATCTTATAGCTTGTTCCCAATTAATTGTACCCCTTGCTTTAAGGGCTTCTATGTCTTTATCGGATAATAAATTATGATATTTAATTGCTTGGGTTAGCGGATTAAAAGGTTCGGCAAATGTTAAAGGGTGTATTTCTGATAGCATTGCTATATCTTGCATACATCCCAAACATTTGGATATTAGCGTACCGCCAGAACGCGCCATATTGTGAATTATTGATATTTGTGTTTTCATAAATTTATTTAAACATAAGTTTGTGTATAGGGCAATTTTATAATATTAAAAATATGCTATAATATTATTTTTATTTGAGGACACTTATGATTGAAGCAATAATATTTGATATGGATGGGGTATTGGTTGATTCGGAGGCCTTTATTTTAAAGGCGGCGATAGAAATGTTTGCTGAAAGGGGTGTGACGGCTTTGCCGGAGGATTTTAAGCCATTCATAGGTGCTGGTGAGGATAGATATATAGGCGGTGTATGTCAGAAGTACTCTATTAAATTTGATTCTCAGCGTGATAAAAAGCGAGTTTATGACATTTATTTAGATTTAATTAAGGGTAATTTGCAACCGCTTGCTGGTGTGCATGAGTTTATTCGACAATGTAAAATTAAAAAATTAAAATGTGCAGTAGCTTCTTCTGCTGATTTGGTTAAGGTTGAGGCTAATTTGTTAGAGATAGGTTTGCCATTAAATACTTTCAATGCCGTAATTAATGGTCAGGATGTTAAAAATAAAAAACCTGCGCCAGATATATTTTTATTGGCAGCTAAAAAGCTAGACGTAAATATAAAAGATTGCATAGTTGTTGAAGATGCTGTAAACGGTGTTGAGGCGGCAAAGTTAGCTGGTGCTAGATGTTTAGGCTTAACTACTAGCTTTAGTGCAAAACAGTTACACAAAGCGGATTGGATTGCGCCAAATTTAGGTGCTATATCAATTGATGTTTTAAGTTAATTTTTTTATTTCGACTAATTTGCTAAGTGCTTGTATGCGTGTTTTATTTGGAGTAGCGGTGCTTAGGCATTCTACAGATGCGCTGGCTGTAGCGACAGACATAGCGATAGTATGTTGGTTTAATGTTTGATTGGGAAAATAGTGAGCTAGAAAAGTACCTAAAAGTGCATCGCCAGCACCGGTGGTGTCACATACTTTTACTTTTGGAGGGTGTGCTATAAAAATATGCTTAGCATCAGCAAAATACGCTTTATCATTGCCAAATGTGGCGATAATAATTTCATGCTTTTTTCTTAAGTGCTTTATTGTATTGATAATTTCGGTTTGATTGTTTATAGCAAAACCAATAATGTCTTCTAGCTCGTATTGGTTTGGTTTTATTATTGTTGGGTTGGCTTTACAGCCAGCTAATAAAGCGTCCTTACTGCTATCGAGAGCTATGATACAATGTTTTGTGTGCAGTTGATTTATTAGTTGTGTTAAAATATTTTTTGGTAATGCGGGTGGCAATGAGCCGCAAATAGCTACGACTGATTGGTTATCTATCTTTGAGCAAATTGAATTTATTATATTTGCAGGACTGGCATGTATATTTTCCCACCCTTTGTCGTTGATTTTTAGTTCTTGACCTTTGCCATCAGTGATGGTTGTGTTTATTCTGGTTGGAAGTGGTATATTTATAAAATTGTTTGTAATATTTGATGTTTTAAATAGTTTTTGAAATATATTATCTTGACTGTTTCCGATGAGTCCAGTTGCATTGGCGTTTATGTTCCATAGTTTTAATATTTTAGCGACGTTAATTCCTTTGCCACCAGGTTGTTCTATTGTTGTAGAGCATTGATGTATAGTATTTAATTTTAAGGTTTCAGTTGTGATTATAGTTTTGTCAATGGCAGGATTTAATGTGATGGTGGCAAATTTCATCATAGGTTTTCTTGTATAATCTCGTTTAGTGTTTCTATGTGTTTAGGGTCTGTACCTAGTGCAGGTACGTACTTAAAGGACTGGCCACCATTTTGGATGAATAGATTTTTGTATTGTACGGCTACTTCTTCTAGGGTTTCTAGGCAGTCGCTGGCAAATCCAGGGCAAATAACCAAAACTTTAGTTTTGTTTTTATGGATAAGACTGATTAAAACATCTTTAATGTTTGGGCTAAGCCATGCTTCTGGACCAAATTTGCTTTGATAACAATGTGTGAATTGTGAAGTATTGAGGTTTAATTTTTGTATTAATGCTGTAGTTGTGGCTAGGCATTCTTGTTCGTAGATATCGCCATTTTTGATATAGCGTTTAGGCAAGCCGTGATAAGAGATTACTAAGTGAGTATCAGGGCTTAAATTATTTAGTGTTAAGGTAAGTGCATTTATGTAGCTAGGGTGTTGGCAATAGCCATTTACAAATTTGATATTAAAATTATTATCTGTGGTGTAGAGTTTTGCTATATCTTGAATGGAAGTATGTGTGCTATGTGAAAATTGCGGAAATAACGGTAAAATTAATATGTTTTTAATCTTATTGTCTTTAAAAAATGCAAAGGCGTCTTTAATGCATGGTTGGCCATAACGCATTGCTGTATAGATTTTGCTTTCAGGCAGAAGTTTTTGTAGCTTGTCGCTTATTTGTTTGCCGTTTTGAATTAGCGGTGATTGGTTGTGTTTCCATATTTTAGCGTATAGTTTGGTTATTTTTTTTACTCTTCGTGGCAATATTATATAACGTAATATGGGTTGCCAAAGCCATGGGGGGTAGTCTACTATGCGATAATCACTTAAAAATTCTAATAGATATTTTTTTACTTCAACGGCGTTAGGTTTTTGAGGACTGCCTATATTGATAAGTAAAATGCCTGTTTTCATTTATAAATTTAACATAACGACAAATTGGTGTGTCATAGGCTATTATATTGTCTGTTATAATAGCCTATGCTTTGTTTAGCTTTTGGTTAATAGTTTAGCTGGAACAGAGTTCTTAAAGTCTTTTTTTATACGTTCTATATATTTGTTTGCTTCAGTCTCTTTGCCTAAACTTTTTAAAGAGTCAGCACAGCCATGCATTGCGTATGGTGTTAGGTAGTTTTTATCCATTTCGGCTACTTCACGAAATATTTTACCAGCCTGCGCGATTTTGCCTTCACTGTATAGTTTATTGGCTAGACTAAATCCTATCCAAGCCCCTGCAATACTATTTTTATGTTCGGCAAATACTTTAGTTAAGTCTTCACTTGTTTTTGCCTGATCAAAAGCTGTCCAAGCAGCTTGATTCTTACTTTCTATGGACGCATTGATGCCGATACCAATTAAAATAATTAATAAAATAGTAATAGCTATGTATATATATTTCTTAAAAGGTTCGAGTGAGAAGTCTTGATTCATAAAATTTCCTATTTAAAATTAACGTAATCTAATGGTTATAAAAGTGCTATTGTCCTCAGTTTTGACTGTAATAGAACATTTTTCTGACTCTTTTTCAAAGTCTATAGTTTTTGAATTTCCAAATCCCATAATTGATACAATTTTCCAATTGCTTACAGGCATTTGTTCTTTAAAAAAAGCTAAGGAGTCTTCCATTGAGGCTTTGCCTTCATAACGCAGGTGTGCAATACGAAAACTGTTGGCCTCGTGAGAATAAGACTCTTTTACTAACAAGGCAAATCCCTTAGGGATGGGTATATCATTGAATTGCAAATTAGTATTTGTTTCTAACACAATTGGTAAACCTGTATCATCAAGGGTTCTGCCAAGGCTTTTTTCGTGATTAGAACAACCCACCATAAGGTATAGGCATATCATTAATAGACCAGATTTAAATAACATAATTCTCCTGATTTAATATACGCCCGGCAGGGTTCGAACCTGCGACCCTCGGCTTAGGAAGCCGATGCTCTATCCAGCTGAGCTACGGGCGCTTAATATATTTGAAATAATATACAATATGCGTTGGTGTTTTCAATGTTTTTTGTGTTTGTTATCTACGAGTTGATTTTATTGTTGTTTAAAATGAATTTATAAATAATTTTGTTTTTAGTTGTTTTTTTTGGGGAAAGATTGTATAGTTTCGCTTCATTAGTTGGCTTATAAGCCTTTGGTCGGAGATTATGGCAGATTTACAAACTAGAATTATACGTGTAGCTCGTCAGGTGTTTGAAGCGCCAGATATAGAAATTACAGGTGATACGGCTATTGTCGATGATTTGAAGATTGATTCGGTGGATGTGAATGAGTTTCATTATCAACTTGAGTTAGAGTTTGATTTACGTTTGCCAGATTCTGTGCCAGCTAGCTTCAATAAAATTAAAGATATAGAAAAATATATCGAGAAGAAGCTAAAATAATCAAGACCCCTCCCTAGGGTGTAGCACAAGCGCATGCTTATGCTGCACCCTTTTTTAATGTTGATTTTTAAAAGTTATTATTAAAATTTCTTTGCCATTAAAAAGTTAATCTTTAAAAATTTCTTCACCATTAGCTTGTATTGTTGTAAACTAAATGGTTGTTTATTCTCGTGGAGGCGGGAAGTTTTTTGTGAAGGATAGGTATGAAAATTCTAGTCTTAAATTGTGGTAGTTCATCGGTAAAATTTGCGTTATTTAATTCTGATACACAGCAAGAATTGGTAGGTGGACAGGTTGAAAACATTGGCACTGCTAATGGTTTGTTAAAAGCTACTAAGGGTGATGAAAAATACTCTAAAGAATGTGGTGAAGTTAATCATGAAATAGCTATTGATGCTATCAAAGCTTATTTAGATTCAACTGGATTAGTTGAAGATGGTATCGGTGGTGTCGGTCATCGTGTTGTGCATGGTGGAGAGCACTTTAAAGATTCTGTCATCATTACAAATGAGGTTTTAAAAGGGATTAAGGAGTGTAGTGATTTGGCTCCATTACATAACCCAGTTAATTTATTAGGTATAGAATTTAGTCAAAAATATTATCCAGGCGTGCCTCAAGTGGCTGTATTTGATACGTCATTTCATCAAACTTTAGAACCAAAAGCATTTTTGTATCCAGTGCCATACAATTTGTATGAAGATTATAGTGTTAGGCGTTATGGTTTTCATGGTACAAGTCATCGTTTTGTAGTTGCTAAAGCTGTTGAAATGCTTAATAAGAATGTAGAAGATTTGAATATCATAACAGCCCATTTAGGTAATGGTTGTTCAGCAGCTGCAATTAAAGGTGGTAAAAGTGTTGATACTACCATGGGTTTAACACCTTTAGAAGGGTTGATGATGGGTACACGTAGTGGAAGTGTCGATCCAGGTTTACATTCTTTTTTAAATGAGAGTTTAGGTTGGGATATTGCTAAGATTAATTCAGTATTAAATAAAAAAAGCGGGTTGTTAGGAATTTCAGGTCAAAGTCAAGATATGCGTACTTTGGCCGAAGCAGCTGAAGCTGGCGATGCAAGAGCAGCTTTAGCTATTGAAATTTTTGTTTATCGTTTAGCCAAGTCGTTAGCTTCGTTAGTGCCGGTTTTGGGTAGTTTAGATGTATTAATCTTTACAGGTGGCATAGGTGAAAATAATCGTAAACTTCGTGTAGATGTGATTAAGGCATTAGGTTTCTTAGGTTTAGAAATATCTGAGCAACGTAATATAGATAATGGAGTTAACAGTAATGGTATTATTACTGCAGATGATTGTAGTGCAATAGCCATGGTTGTCCCAACTAATGAAGAATTATTAATTGCATTAGATACTAAACAAGAAATTTTAAAAGAAGGAAAATAATATGAAGCGAGTTTATGTTGTCATTCCATCAGGTCATAGTGTTGGCTTAACTTCTGTAAGTTTGGGTTTAGTGCGCGCTTTAGAACAAACCAATCATCGTGTCGCATTTTTAAAGCCAATATCACAACCTGACGCCTCTGATCCAACTTCAGATCATTCAGCTCAATTAGTTAAAAAACTTAGTAATTTAGATAGTCCTAATCCTATTGATTTGGTTGTAGCTGAGCATTTATTGTCTACAGGTCAAGAACAGGTGTTGATGGAACAAGTTGATGATTTGTTTCAAAAAGTGGCTGGTGATGTCGATGTTGTGGTAGTTGAAGGTATGGTTAGCTCTCATGAAGTGTTTTTTGCAAAACGTTTAAATGCTTTGATGGTTGATGCCTTAGGTGGTGAAGTTATTGTTGTTGCTGCTCCAAACGGCAAAGATCCCAATGCTTTAGCGGAGTCAGTAAGTATACAAGTAAGAGAGTTCGGTTCTGATTTTAAAACAAAGGTTGCTGGGTGTATAATTAATAAAATAGGTTGTTCAGAATCTTGCGGTCAATCAGAAACTTCAATAGAGCATGCTAAATTAAAATTCTTTGGTGGCAGTCATGATAAAAGTGAATTTATCACTAAATGCACTACAAAATATCGTGAAGCAGTAGAGAAGGCCGATATAGAAGTTATAGGTACAATTCCATTGGATAATGAGCTTAGCTCGCCAAGAGTGTTGGATTTGGCAAAAGTTATTTCAGCACATGGGTTACGTCAGGGTGATTGGCAGGTGCGTAGGGTTAAAAATATTGCCTTATGTACTATGACTTTGCAAAAAGGCTTAAATTATTTTCAAGAAGGTACGCTAGTTATTACAACTGGAGATAGAGCTGATATTATTTTAGGCGCAGCCATGGCTGAGCTAAATGGCATTAAGCTTGCAGGTGTGGTTATCTGTGGTGGTTTTGAACCAGATGCTAATGTCTTGATGCTTTGTGAAAGAGCTTTTGAGTCAGGTTTACCGTTATTGTCTGCTTCTACAGATGTGTTTCGTACAGCGTCGGTTATTTCTACTGCTAATATAGAAATACCAATCGATGATATAGAAAAAGGTCAAGCTATTATGGATACTTTGGCTAATTATATTAATAACGATTGGTTGATTAGCGCCTTAGGCGAAGAGCGCGAACATAGAACTTCTCCTCCCGCATTTAGAAATCACATCACTAAATTGGCGCGCAAGGCAGGTAAAAGGATTGTTTTACCTGAGGGAGATGAGCCAAGAACAATTAAGGCCGCTATTTTAAGTGCAGAACGTGGTATTGCTACTCCTGTTTTATTGGCTAAGCGTGAAGTAGTTGAAGAAATAGCTAAGGAGCAAGATTTAACTATAACAAATAATATTGAAATAATAGATCCAGATGAAATTAAATCTAATTACGTTAAGGATTTGATGGAAATTCGCAAGAAAAAAGGTCTAACAGAAGAACAAGCCATTGAGTTGTTATCAGATCCAATTTATGTGGGTACAATGATGTTGCATAAAAATGAAGTTGACGGATTGGTTTCAGGAGCAGTACATACTACAGCTAATACAATCCGACCAGCTATGCAGATTATTAAAACTCAGCCAGGAGCATCGTTGGTTAGTTCTGTGTTTTTTATGTGTTTGCCAGATCAGGTGTTAGTTTATGGAGATTGTGCTATTAATTTAGATCCAGACGCAGATCAGTTAGCGCAAATTGCAATTCAAAGTGCTGAGTCAGCTAAGGCTTTTAAAATACCAACACGTGTGGCTATGATTTCTTATTCAACAGGTTCGTCAGGACAGGGTGCTGATGTAGAAAAAGTGCGTGCTGCCACAGAAAAAGTTAAAGAATTAAAGCCTGACATTGTTATTGACGGGCCTTTGCAATACGATGCGGCCGTAACTAAATCAGTGGCAAAATCAAAAGCACCAAATTCCCCTGTTGCTGGTCAAGCTACAGTGGCTGTATTTCCTGATTTAAATACAGGAAACACAACCTATAAAGCTGTGCAAAGAAGTGCAGATGTTGTCAGTATTGGACCTATGTTACAAGGATTGGATAAGCCTGTTAACGATTTATCAAGAGGTGCATTGGTTGAAGATATTATTTATACAATTGCATTGACTTCCATTCAAGCTGTGCAGTGTGAGCAAAGGCACAACAAATAACCTTCTATGCAGATGTTTACAATTTCTATAAAAAGACAAATAAGATATTTGTCTTTTTATAGAAATCGTATTAAGCTATGATAATCATTATTATTTATAAAGCTTATGAGGGGGGTTATGAAAGTCTCAATTTTTTCAGTATTATTAGTTAGTTTTCTTGGTTTGATATGGGGTACATATTTAATTAATAATACTTCTTTTTATTTTAGTTCTCAAAAAGTTTTGCAAAAGCATGCAAGTGATATTATGGAAAATGTTGCTGTGTATGCTATGGAGCAAACGCAAAATTATTTGTCGAGGGCTCAAGAAGTTATCGAATTAACAGAGCATTTATTAAGCGCCAATGTTATTGATGTTTACGATAATGTATTATTCGAAAAATATTTATTAAACCAGTTAATCGTATATCCCAGTGTGACAGGTGTGTATGCTGCTACACCAGATGGTAATTTTGTATTTGTTTCGCGTGTAAAAAATGGCTATAGAACTAAAATTATAATTAAGAATAAAAAAGGCGCACATATAATATTACGCGATTTAAAAGGTTTTAAAATTAAAGAGATTAATCACCAAAAAGATGAGTTTAATCCTCTTAATAGACCTTGGTATATTGGCGCTGTTGCCGATAAAGATACTCATTGGAGTACTCCATATATATTTTATACATCGCAAAGGCCAGGTATTACTGTTTCTAAACCAAGTTACAATTCTGATGGTAGTTTAAGAGCAGTAATAGGGGCGGATATTGAAATTAATCAATTATCTAAGTTTGTCGCTAATTTACATATTGGCGAAACTGGTAAAGCTTTAATAATCAGTCGAAATAGTGATGTTGTGGCTTTTTTTGATGAACAAAAAATAGAATATTTTTGTAGAGATACTAAAAAAGTATCGCGATTGATTAAAGTTAACGAATTTAACGATAAAATTTTTAATAGTGCCTTTGATAAGTTGTTATTAGATAAAATGCATATAAAAATTGATTCTCCAGTTTATGCTAATTTTGACTGTGATGGTAAGCATTACCAAGCTATGTTAACACCTTTTGTCAATAAGCAATGGCCGTGGCTTATTGCTATATATTATCCTGATGATGATTTTTTAGGTGGTTTAAAAAGAAATCAGAAAGATAATCATTTAGTTACTTTTGGTATTTCAATTTTAGCAACTATATTAGCTTTCTTTTTAGCTAGGTCAATCTCAGAGCCTATTATAAAATTGCAGGGTTTTGCAAAGTCTATTATTGACGAAAGTACACAAGAGATTAAATTTAAAACTAATTTCAACGAAATATCTAAAACTTTAAAGATATTTAATGATTTACATTTAAAGTTGATGAATGAAATCAAGCAAAGAAAAATTATTGAAGAGGATTTAACAGCTAAAGAATCGGAATATACTTCATTGATAGAGAATATAAATGTAGCCATTTTTAGAACAAAAATAGACGGTCATGTATTAAGAGCTAATAGGATGTGCATCACAATGTTACAGGCGGATGATTTTGAAGATGTACAGGCTATGGGGGCATGGTCAATTTATGAAGATTCAAATGATAAGCATATAATGTTGGAGAAGCTTAAAGAAAATGGTGAGATAGAAAATTTTGAGTTTAGATATAAGAAAAAATATGGCAAACGAGGATGGGCATCTTTATATGCAAGCTTGAAGTATGACAAGCATGGGCAACCATTATTTTTAGATGGCATTATTTATGATATTAGCGAACAAAAAGAAACTCAGGAGAGTTTGATTATATCTGAAAGATTGGCTGCAGTAGGAACGTTAGCAGGTGGTGTAGCTCATGAATTTAATAATATTTATACTGGTGTATTAGGCTACGCTGAAATGGGCTTAAAACAATTAAATGTTTCTGAAAACACTAAGCAATATTTTGAATTAATTTGTAATTTAGCATCGCGCACTAAAATATTAACTACTAATTTATTATCTTTTTCGTCTAAAAAAGTTACGGGTAAGTATATGGTTAATTTAAATTCTTTGTTAAGTGAATCGCTTGCCTTAGTGGACGGTGAATTTAGTAATGATAATGTAAAATTAAATATTCGTTATGGCGTGATTGATGATTTAATGGTAGATGGTCGACAAATCTCACAGGTAATTCTTAATTTATTAGTTAATGCTCGCCATGCTTTAATAGGATGCAAAATTAAGCAAGTAGATATAGCTACTGGTGATGACGGTGATTATACTTGGATAAAAATTAGTGACAGTGGATGTGGGATTAGTTTAGAAAATAAACAAAAAATATTTACACCGTTTTTTAGTACAAAAGGAGAGCACTCAACTGGCAATAGTCCGCAAGCTTCTGTGGATGGTGTTGGGTTAGGTTTAAGCGTGTGTAATACTATTGTCGAAAACCATAGAGGGTGTATAGAGTTTGACTCTAAAGAAGGTTTAGGTTCTACCTTTACTATTTTATTACCTAATAATTTAAAAGCAAAATCTGATGTTGCTTCTTTAGATAATCAGCATGTAAAACGTGTTATGGTGTTAGATGATGAAGAAGATGTTTGTGAAATAGTAAAATTTATTCTTGAAGATTTAGGCTATGAAGTTTTTACAAGCTCTGATGGGTATGCAATGTTAGATAAATTAGCTACGCAAAAATTTGATTTATTATTGGTTGATTTGCAAATGCCAAAAATGAGTGGCCAAGATTTTATCGAGCATATACAGGTGATGCCAAAGGATGTGCGTCCTGCTATTATGGTTTTAACAGGTAGGTTAAATGATTATATGCAAGAACAAATAAATAATTTAGATATTGTTGATGTAATTTCTAAACCGTTTGAGATGGCTGAGGTGCAAGAAAAAGTTCAAAAATTTATGCACAATAAGCCTAATGGTTAGCAGAAAAATCACTTGCTTAGTCTAATTTAAGTCTTACAATTTTTATTTATGCAAAGAAAAGGATTAAGTGCTAGTTTAGAAGATTACTTAGAAGTGATTTTTCATATATCTAAAAAAGATGGTTCTGCAAAGGCGCGTGATATAGCAGATAAAATTAAAGTTAGCAGAGCTTCTGTAACAGGAGCTTTGCAAACCTTAGGAAAAAAAGGTCTCATTAATTACGCACCGTATGATGTTATTACACTAACAGAGGAAGGGTCTGTTGTGGCTAGAGATATTGTCAAACGTCATGAAGCTTTACGTATATTTTTTGCTGATATTTTGGGTGTGAATGCCGAAATTGCCGAATCTACAGCCTGTTTAATGGAACACTCTATGCATCCAAATATTTTAAAGCGTATGGAAGAATATTTGTTGTTTTTAGAACATAATCCATGTTGCCACTTTAAATATGTTGAAAACACAGGGTTTGTCTGCACAGATAAATGTGAATAATTTATATCCAGCTTGGCATCGACAACGGGCTTTGTTGATGTGTTTTCCTAATGTAAAGCATTGGTATAATTATTCATCTGCAAAGTTAATATCTGATTATATACATTTTTTACAAATAGTTCTTAATTTTCAACCTGTTTGGCTATTGGTAGAAAATATTAAATATGTTAGAACTTATTTGACGGATTGTTTTTCTGCTAAATACCAATTGCATTTAATTGAGTTGTCGACTGATGATTGTTGGGTTAGAGATTATGGTGCATTACAAGTAGGGTCAAAATTAATTAATGCTAAGTTTAACGGTTGGGGAAATAAGTTTAGTTTTGATTTAGATAATAGCGTAAATGCCAAGTTATATGATTTAGGGTTAATACGCAATATGTTAGATATTGATTTTGTTTTTGAAGGTGGTGCTTTAGAATCAGATGGTCAAGGTACATTGTTAATAACAAATCAGTGCGTATTTAATAAAAATCGCAATACAAGTAAGTCGCTTGTTTTAAAGGCTTTAAAAAAATATTATTTTGCAAAACATATATTGTGTATAGATAATTCTATATTGAGTGGTGATGATACAGATGGACATATTGATTTGTTAGCTAGATTTATAAATCCTCATACAATAGCTTATGCTAAGGCTGACAAATTTCATCCAGATTTTATTAGTTTAAATGCTATGGAAAAAGAATTGTATAAATTTAGAGATATTAATGATAAAGCTTATAATTTAGTGCCAGTGCCTATGCCCAAGCCAATATTTGATATTAATGACTGTATGTTACCAGCTACATATTTAAATTTTATTTTAATCAATGGGGCGCTGTTAGTTCCTAGTTATAATCAGGATTTAATGGATAAAAAGGCGTTAAAAATTTTATCTATAGCATATCCTAATAGACAAGTTATTTCTGTGCCATCTATTGCGTTTATACATCAAGGTGGTGCGTTACATTGCCTATGTACAGAAATTTTTTAGGATATATAATGATTGTGAAATTTTTATCAATCAAGTTATGGGGATTATAATATGCACAAATATCAATTTGAAACGCTTTCTTTACATGCTGGGGCAGTAGTTGATGAGACTAACAGTCGGGCGTTGCCAATGCACCGTACAACAGCTTATGTCTTTCGTGATACCAAGCATGCGGCTGATTTATTTGCATTAAAAGAGTTAGGCAATATTTATTCTAGGCTAACCGAACCTACAACTGCTGCCTTGGAGCAACGTATGGCAACTCTTGAGGGTGGCAAGGCTGCTGTGGCAGTATCGTCGGGAACGGCAGCAATTCATTATGCTATAGTCAATGTTGCAAAAATGGGTGACGAAATAGTGGCTTCAAAGAATTTATACGGAGGAACATACACGATGTTTGATGCCATTTTACCTGATTATGGTATCACTACTAACTTTGTAGATATTAATAACTTTGATGAGGTGCGCTCGGCAATTAATAATAAAACAAGAGCTATTTATACAGAAGTAATCGGTAATCCAACTTTGGATGTTGCTAATATTAAAGGTGTATCTAAAATTGCTAAAGAGTTTAATTTACCTTTGATTGTTGATGCAACATTTAATACTCCATATCATTTTAGACCAATAGAGCATGGTGCAGATGTGGTTGTGCATAGTTTGTCAAAATGGATAGGTGGACATGGAACTGCAATAGGTGGTATCGTCATTGATGCTGGAAATTTTGATTGGTCTGATGTCAAATTTAGCTTATATAATGAGCCTGACGCCAGTTACCATGGTTTGCGTTATGCATATGATTTGGGAGATTTAAATAACGTAGCATTTGCAATGCGATTACGTTTAGTGCCATTGCGGAACCTAGGCTCGTGTATGAGTCCTGATAATGCGTGGATATTTATGCAAGGATTAGAAACCTTATCGTTGAGGATGCGAAGACATAGTGAAAATGCTTTACAGGTTGCAAAATGGTTACAAACTCAAGAAGAAGTATCTTGGGTTCGTTATCCAGGATTAAAAGCAGATGCTGGTTATAGAAATGCTAAGAATCAGTTAGAACGTGGTTTTGGTGGTATGGTTGTTTTTGGTATTAAAGGTGGTGTTGACAGTGGATCAAGATTTATAGATGCGTTAAATTTAATATCTCATGTAGCTAACGTTGGAGATGCTAAGTCATTGGCAATTCATCCAGCTAGTACTACCCATTCTCAATTGTCGGCAGAGCAACAGTTAGCATCAGGTGTAGGCGAAGATTTGATTAGGTTATCTATTGGTATAGAGCATATTAATGATATTATAAACGATATAGAGCAAGCGTTAGTTAGGTCAAAGGCTTAAAATGAAAATTTTACAAAACATACTAGAGAGTATCGGTAACACACCATTGGTTAAGTTAAATAAAATAGCAAAAGGATTTAATGTTTTAGCTAAATTAGAATCTGCAAACCCCGGTGGTTCTATTAAAGATAGAATAGCATTAAATATGATAGAGGATGCAGAATCTAGGGGTCTTTTACATGATGGGACAACTGTTATAGAGCCAACATCTGGCAATACTGGCGTAGGTTTGGCGATGGTCTGTGCTGCTAAGGGTTATAAATTAATTTTAACAATGCCTGAATCAATGAGCGTTGAACGACGTAATTTATTAAAAGCTTATGGTGCCGAGTTAATTTTAACACCTGCAAATTTGGGAATGAAGGGCGCTATTGATAAGGCAGAATTATTGTTGAAAGCAGAAGATAATGCTTTTATGCCGCAACAATTTAACAATTTAGCCAATCCAGATATTCATTACAAAATAACAGCTCAAGAAATATGGCAGGCATGTGATGGCGTAATAGATATTTTTATAGCAGGTATTGGAACGGGTGGTAGTATTTCTGGCATTGGTAAATTTTTAAAAGAAAAAAGCCCTAATATTAAAATTATAGGTATCGAACCTGAAGATTCTGCAGTTTTATCAGGTAAAAAAGCTGGTGCACATTCTATACAGGGGATAGGTGCAGGTTTTGTTCCAAATACATTAAATTTAGATTTATTAGATGAAGTTAAAACTGTTACTAATCAGCAAGCGATTAAAATGGCAACTCAATTGGTTTTACAGGAAGGAATATTGTCTGGTATTAGTAGTGGGGCAAATATTGCAGGTGCAATGGATATAGCTAAATTAACTATAAATAAAGATAAAACTATAGTTAGTCTTTTGCCAGACACAGGAGAGCGTTATCTTAGTACGGGTATATTTGATTAATGGGTATAAATGATTTTTCCACTCAGGATTTAGAGCGCTATGCCCGTCATATATGTTTGGACGGTCTTGGTAAATCAGGTCAGTTAAAAATTTGTAATGCTAAAGTATTAGTCATAGGTGTGGGTGGTTTAGGTTCTGTTGTTACAATGTATTTAGCGGCCGCAGGTATTGGGACTCTTGGGATTGCTGATGCGGATATAGTGGATTTATCAAATTTACAACGTCAAATAATTCATCATACAGATGATATTGGGGTTTCTAAAGTAGTTTCTGCTTCTTATAAACTAAAATCTATTAATCCTAATGTACAAATTAATTCTTATGATTTTTTCTTAAATGTATCTAATATAAGAAAGATTATTGGTAAATATGATTTCGTTGTCGACGCAACGGATAATTTTGCTTCTAAATTTTTAATCAATGATTCTTGTGTTTTAGAAAACAAACCTTTTTCTCATGGTGGGGTATTAAATTTTAATGGGCAAACTATGACGGTTATACCGGGTAAAACAGCTTGTTATAGGTGTGTTTTTGGTGAAGCTCCTCCTGAGGAAACAGAACCTACTTTAATGCAAAAGGGAATATTGGGAGCAACCGTTGGTGTTTTAGGTTCTATACAAGCTACTGAGGTTTTAAAGTATATAACTGGACTTGGTCAATGTTTAACAGATAGATTACAAATTTGTGATATGTTAAATATGAAATTTAAAACACTGAAAGTAAAAATCAATAATCAATGTAATTGTAGTTAGATAAATAAAAAAAGCCTGTCTATATTTTAGACAGGCTTTTTTTATTTATCTAAAGACTTATTAAACTTTAAATTCTTTGACAGTACTTTCTAGTTCATTAGAAATTTTATTTAATTCATTTGCTTGTGTCTTTGTTTTTAAAGCATTTGCTTTATTGGTTTTACTGTTTTTTTCTACTGTATGAGCGCCTTGGGATATTTCTCTGGCACCGCTGGTTATTTCCTGTACAGAAATATTAATTGATGATGCAGCATCGCTGACTAGGTTTATAGATTCTGTTATGCAACTAACAGTTTCTGTCTGTGTTTCTACAGCAGAACTTATTGATACAGTAATGTCGTTTAGATTATTAATTACTTTAGCTACGTTATCGATAGAATTTACAGCACTTGACGAGGCAGTGTTCATATCATTAATTTGTTGAGATATTTGTTCGGTTGCATTTGAAGTTTGTTTAGCAAGCTCTTTTACTTCGTTGGCAACCACAGCAAATCCTTTACCGGCATCACCTGCGCTGGCAGCTTCTATAGTAGCGTTTAATGCCAAGAGATTTGTTTGTGCAGCAATATCATTAATAATATCTAAAACTTCACCAATTTTTTGAGAGGTTTCTTCTAAGGTCTTCATGGTCATGTGTGCTTCTTCAACTTTTTCTGTTGATGCAGTTGCTGTTGAAGTGGCGTTTTGACACTTTGACGCAACCTCAGAAAGTGCGTTATTAATTTCTAAAGCAGCAGAAGCAACATTAGTAGCATTTGTGCTCATATCGTTAGAAGCATTACCAACATTTTCAATAGTGGTAGTAATTTCTTCAATTGCAGCTGCAGTTTGACTAGATTGATTTTGAGCATCTTCTGCATTTGCGTTAAGCGTAGATGATACATTAAATAATTCTTTAGATGATATTTGTAAGTCATTACTACTTCTGTGTAGCTTTTTTACAAAGCCTTGTAATTTATTTGCCATAATATTCATACTTTTAGATAGTGTGGATATTTCATCATTACCACTTACTGCAATTTGTGATGTTATATCACCATTGGCAATTTTGTTTGCAAAATCGTTAGCTATATTTAAAGGTTTTGCAATTATTTTTGATATTAAAAAGTAAATAACACCAGTTAAAATGAGTAATGACAAAATTGCTAATACGATCAAGTCTTCTAGTAATACATAAAACTGATCTTGAGATTTTTCTGTGCCTTGTGTTAGCAAAGCTAATTTTTCTTTAATATTTAATAAACATGCAATTACTCCAACTTGTTTACCTTTATAGTCTTTGATAGGAAATGTGCTAATATAATAATTGCCAATAATTTGAGAATTTAGTTGTTTGCGACCCTTATTTAGTAAATTGCCTGTGATTGTTTTATTAAATAAATCTTTATTACTGGTTACTGCTTGTACATAATCACCAACAATGGGATTTTTAGATGGATCTTGTAATTTTGTGGCTATGTTTAATAAATCTTTATTCATATATACGGCAATTTCACAATCTTTACGTCCCGAGTATAATTTTGCTACGTCTGCAAAAGAATATAACACTTCACAACTTCCTAAGTGCTTGTTGGTTTTAGTGTCTTTTATTGGAACTAGTCCTCTGATGGCAAAGCCGCCACGTCCAACTTCAATGCCACTGATTGATTCTTTATTTTTATTTACATCTATTACCGTATTTCTAAATGATTTTAAATCATCACTCACATCAAGCCATTGGCCATTGCGTTTGGTCTGTTTTTTGCACCATGCACGCAATAAACTGCGACTATTTGCTAGATGAAAATGTGCTTTAAATACTTTTACTCCAGAATGATGTATAAAATGTTTAGTTACTGGAATCATAAATTTACGTAAATGTTCTCTGGCCAACTGTACATGTTCGTCAGTTTCATTGTCAATATCGCCTTTAACAGCTTCTTGATAAGCTGATAAAACATCAGGCATACTTGCTAGTAATGTGGCTTGTCCAAGAGCTTTTATTCCAACCCGTTTGGTGTTTGATTTGACATCCGTTTCTATATTTTTAGCAATAATTTCAATATCTTTTAGCATATTAGATTTTAAATGACTAATTTGCATGTTACTATTTTCTTTGAATTTAAATGCACTAATGGATGTAGTGATTACACCAGATAATATTAAAAAACCTACAGTAGGTAAAATAAACTTGGTTTTGATTTTCATGAAGTCTCCTAAAAAAAATAAAATTTAGTTTAATGTCTATATTTTTATAAGTATAGTAAAAAATATAAAATTTAGGTTATGTTTAATCTGTTTAGTTTTGATTTACACAATTGAATATATTTTACATATTATGTATTCTATATAAATGAATTATATTATGTTTTCTATATTTTGTTTTATTTTATTAGTTTCGCCATTTGCAATTAGTAACCGTTGTTATGATTTAGCTAATTTACCGCAATCACTGTTTATTCAATCAAGCATAGATGTTTTATTTGCTATTTATTTGATATATAAAAGTTACAAAAATGATTGGAATATTAAGCTTGGAGGTAATCTAGGTGTTATATTTGTAATATATATTGCGGTTACATTTATATCTTGGCAATTTGCAGTGAATACGGGCTTGGCTTCTAGGCAATGGCATCATTTATTTGCTTGTTATTGTGCATTCTTATTTTCAGTAAATATTTGTGATAATTTTAAAAAAGTTACATATATTGCTTTATGTGTTTTAATAGCCGGTGTTGGTGTTGCATTGGTTGGAATGGCTCAATATTTTTTTAATTGGCGTGGTATTATTCAAACTACTGAAATTGGCTCTACTTTTGCCAATAAAAATATGGCGGCGCAGGTTGTTGTGTTTTCGATACCATTAGGGATATTTTGTTGGAGCAAAGCAAAAAATAAGTTTGCGGAGTATGCTTCGGTTATAGCAATTAGTATTAACAGTGCTTTTTTGGTATAT
Organism: Planctomycetota bacterium; assembly: GCA_027063065.1. GTDB lineage: Bacteria > Planctomycetota > JAMOSO01 > JAMOSO01 > JAMOSO01 > JAMOSO01. Next base: position 19,695 of record JAMOSO010000069.1, read on the forward strand.
ACTGCAACTAGAGCGGCATGGTTGTCAGTGTTAATACAATTAAGTATTTTAACTGTTATTGCTTGTTTTAAATATAAACAAAGCGTATTTATTTTTAGGCATCGCTATCAATCAGCATTTTTTGGTATTTTTTTGTTTGTGATATTGGTTCATTTAAATGCTCATGGATTTTATAATCCTTGGAAGAGATTGGAAGGTAGGTTTCAGTCTATTGCGCAAACAGGTGAAGTTAAAGTAGCCACCCTTAATGATGGTACTCAAATAAAAAAAATAGAGGGAGCTGGTAATCAAAGTATTTCTAACCGACTTTCGAGATGGGCAAATGCTTTGGAAATGGCTAAGGATTATAAATATTTTGGGATTGGACTAAGTAATTTTAGAGTTTTTTATCCAAAATATCATTTAAAATTATTTAGAGATCCTGAAATACAAATATTGTTGGATTCTTGGGATGCACACAATGATTATGTGCAAACAATAGCTGAGTTGGGGCTATTGGGCTTAGTTTTATTGTTAGCGTTTTTGTTTTATTTTTTAAAGATGGCATTGAGGTCAATACAATTTGGTTTACTACCGATTTGTGTATCTTTGGCATGCGGAGGAGCTTTAATTAACGCTTTTTTTAGTTTTCCGTTAGAAAGGGCAATTCCGCCTTTTTATGGAGCTTCTCTTGTAGGTGCCTGTATAGGACTAATAGGTAGTGGTGGCTATAGTCCTAAATTTAGTTTGAATACAAAAGAATTAAAAATTATAGGCTTATATACTAGTTCAGTGTTAATGGCAATCTATTCTTTTTTTATATTACACAATAATATAGGTAGATATAAAGCTGACCAAGCGTTTAAGTTGACTGGCTATGCGGATCAACAAAAACGTTGGGATGATGTTCATTACTTTGCAAAACGTGTTGTCAAAAATGATAGTAGCCGTTATAGGGTTAATTTTTTTATTGCTAGGGCTTTTTTAGAACAAAAAAAGTATAATCTATCGATAGAATATTCTAAAAAAACACTGAAGTATTTTCCGTATGATTTTACGGCCTATTGGAATTTAGCCCAAGCTTATGAAGGTCTTAAAAGCTATGATTTGGCTTTAGATAATTATAAAAAAGCACAGTCTATTAAGCCTTATTATCCATTTTTATATAATAATATTGGTACTATTTTTGTGCGTCAGCATAAATTAAAAAAGGCTCTTCAACAATTTATTAATGGCAAAAAAATGGCACCAGATAACGCCTTATTTTATCGTAATTTGGCTTCTGTTTATGTGCAATTAGGTGATTTGCATAAGGCGAAAGATAATTATATTAAGGCAGTTGAGTTAGCACCAAATCGTGAACAATATTATTTAATGGCAGGAAATTTCTTATATAAAACTAAAGATTATCAAACTGCGTATAAAATATATCAAGAAGGTGTCAATCGTTTTTCTCAAAACGCAAAATTAAATAAAAATTTAGGGGTTGTGTTATATGTAAATCTAGGCAAAAAAAAACTTGGGGTAACATATCTTAAAAGAGCATTAGAGCTAGACTCAAGTATTGATGGAGCGCAAAATATGAAAAAAATTATAAATATATATAAAGGAAAGCGTAGAAAATAATTTATTTTGCTACTTAATCTATTCTTTTGATTTGTAATTGTGATTAATTTAATTATCATAAAAAAATTATTTTAAGGGGATATTATGCGTTTAAATTATTTCAAAATTATAATTTTTCTATTTGTTGTTTCTGTTATTGGACAAAGTCGTGCATTAGCTGTTACAGATATTGAGATTAGTGATGGTGGCAGTGTAATTGAGGGTGCTGCCTTTAGTTTTACAGTGAGTTTATCAGCGTCTGATACTGATACAATTACTGTGGACTATAATAGTACAAAAAATAGCACTACAGATAGCGAAGATTTTACCAATCAAATAACAGGAACTGTAACTTTTGCCCCTGGCGAAGTTAGTCAAATTATTGCGATAACAACTATTGCTGATGGATTAATTGAAGATCAAGAAACATTAGAGTTGGAGTTGTCTAATCCAAGTGAGAATGCTCAATTAGGAGAGACATATATAAATTCAGGCACTTTAGATGATGCTATACCAGATATTAACATTAGTGATTTTGGTGATTTTTTAGAGGGAACTATATTAAAAGTCCCGCTTAGTTTAACATTGGGTGTTGGGGCAACTGTTACAGTTGAATATTCTGGTGAAGGTTCTACAGCAGATAGCTCAGATTTTGTGAATCCTATAACAGGAACAGTTAGTTTTGCTCCTTGGGAAACAGTTCATACTATAAATATACAAATTATAGATGATCACTCCTTTGAAGGCATAGAGGATATAGCATTTCAAATATCAAATCCAAGTGACAATGCTAATCTTGGTGAGGTAACTACAGGTAATGGTAATATTGTCGATCAACCTCTTTATCTAAGTATCAGTCCGGCAGGTACGCATCCTGAAGGTACAAGTTTTATTTTTCCACTTAGTTTGTCTGCAAGTTCAGATGCGACAATTACAGTAGATTATTATCAAAGTGGTGGTGATGCCGATTCATCGGATTTTTCTAATGCTCTTACAGGTACTGTAACATTTGACCCAGGTGTAATTAGTAAAGATATTATCTTTGATATA
>JAMOSO010000070.1 GCA_027063065.1 Planctomycetota bacterium
TATATACCTATATACCTATATACCTATGAGCTGATATAACTTATCAATATTAACACCTTGTCTAAATGTATCCGCTAAATGATTAAAGGCTGGTTCTAAATCATAGATTAATTTTTGTCCTTGAAAGGCATTTAAACCTTTACTGTGGCGGATTTCGTCAATCCATAATCTTCTGAATTTATCATTATCAAAGATACCATGTAAATACGAACCCCAAATATTATTATTGCCTAAACCCAATATTTGATTGTCGATTTCAAATATACATTGTCCAGATAGGGCAGTAGTTTTGCCATGATGGATTTCGTAACCGCTAAGCGTTAATTGGCTTGGTTTATGCACTACATTTACCTGCTGTAGGGTTTTACTGTCGGCCATTTCTGTATACATATCTAATATGCCCAAACCGCACTCTGAAACTGTGGAAGATTCTATACAATTTATATCGATAATTTTTTTACCCATAATTTGAAAACCTGCACATATCCCTACAATACAAGTATTCTTATTAGCTAAATCAATCAATAAGCTGTCCAAGCCTTTTTGACGCAACCAACACATATCAGTTAAAGTGCATTTACTGCCAGGTATAATAATTGCATCAGCATCTTTAATAATCTGATAATCACTACTAACTTTAATATTTACATCTAACTCATCATGAAATGGATCAATATCTGATATATTTGCAAAATGAGGCAAATCAATAACTACAATGGTAATTTCTGCCGTAGCTTTAGTGATATTACAGTTTTTACCGTCTTTAAAACTTACGGAGTCTTCTTCTGGTATGCCAAGCTTATTGATATACTCAACCACACCTATTACATTTTTATTTGTATGTTGATAGCAATAATCAAATGCATCCTGCAATAAACTGGCATCACCACGAAATCTATTAACTAAAAAACCGGCAATTAAATCACGTTCCCATTGATCGCATACTTCCATTGTACCTACAAAAGAAGCAAAGACACCACCTCGATCAATATCACCAACTAAAATAACTGGTGATTTTGCATATTTAGCCATTTGCATATTAACAATATCATGTGATTTTAAATTTACCTCACCAGGAGAACCTGCACCTTCTAAAATCATTACTTGGTTTTCTAGTGCTAAAGAATCATAAGCTTTTTTAGCTAAATTAAATGCAGTTGGTTTATATTTAATATATTCTGCAACCGACATATTACCAATTGGTTTACCATTAATAATAACCTGAGTGCCAGTATTAGAATTAGGCTTTAATAAAATTGGGTTCATCCTTATATCGGGGTCAATTCTGCACGCTTGGGCTTGCACCACCTGAGCGCGCGACATCTCAAAGCCGCTTTTAGTAACATAAGAGTTTAAACTCATATTTTGACTTTTAAATGGGGCAACTTTAAAACCATCTTGCATAAGCACCCGACAAATTGCGGCGGCAATAATACTTTTGCCAGCATTAGAACTACAACCCTGAATCATCAAAGCTGGTGTAGTTTTGATGATTGGCTTATGGATTGTTGTTTGATTATAAATTTGTTTTAACGCATACAATAATTTTTGATTATCTACATTACTGCGTACAGCTATACGTATATAACAATTAGTTAAACCTTGATAATTATCGCATAAACGCACGGCAATTTTATATTTTTTTAATAATATATCACATAAATTAATTAATGGTTTTTGAGACTTACACAAAATAAAATTTGCTGTTGTAGGATAACACTGTAACTCTTTTATAGTTTTTAAATCACTAATTAAAGTTTTAGTTAATTGCGCAATATACAAAACACTATCATTGCGATAGTTTAAATCTTCTATGGCATATTTACCTACAATTTGCGCCAAATAGTTTATGTTCCATTCTGGTAAATTAAATTTGGTTTTACTATTCGCTGGCTTTATCAAATAGCCTAAACGCAATCCTGGAATAGCCCAAAACTTTGTCATTGAACGCATAATAAATAAATTATCAATTTGATAGTTGATAAAACTATTTTCTATGCCAGCAAAATCTATAAATGCTTCATCAATTATAAAATTAACTTTTGGATTATTTTGTACTACTTCAATAATAGACAATTTATCTAACAAAAGCCCTGTTGGATTATTTGGATGTGCCAATATAACTAAATCATTATCACGTATCTGTGATTTTAATAAATCAATATCAAGACTAAAATCATCATTTGATTTAATGTAAATCGGCTCAATATTATTAATAACTGCCACTTTGCCATAATCTATATAAGATGGAGCTTGCAACACAATACGCTTAGGTTTAAATGTAGATGGTAAATTATATAATATTTCTTCTGCACCATTGCCCAAGACAATTTGTGTCGGATCAATTTTATTATATATGGCTAAAGCATCTTTTAAATCAGTTGCTTTTGGATCTGGATAATAACATATTTGTTCAATGGCATTAGTAATACGCCTGCGCATCCAAGATGGCGCACCAAGTGGATTTAAATTGGCACTAAAATCAATAATATCTTTAGTGGCACAATTTAAATCTCTAGCTATTTTATAAATATTACCGCCGTGTTTAAACTGGCGAAACTTAGACATAAATTTATACTTTAAAATTATCTAATCCATCAAAATCAAGAGTGGCAAATAAATCATCTAATGTTTCGGCACGACGAATTTCAATCACACTGCCATCCTGACGTAATAAAAGTTCTGCAGAGCGAGTTTTGGCATTATAATTAAATCCCATTGAATGACCATGGGCACCAGTATCATGAATAACTATTATATCGCCAACTTCAACTTTTGGCAGTTGGCGATCAATGGCAAACTTATCGTTATTTTCGCATAAAGAACCTGTTACATCATAACAAAATTTTTCTTTATTATCATCTTTGCCAACAACCGTTATATGATGATATGCACCATATAAAGCAGGGCGCATTAAATCTGCCATACAAGCATCTAAGCCCACATAGGTTTTATAAGTTTTTTTGATATGTAAAGTTTTAGATACTAAATAACCGTATGGGCCTGTAATCATACGGGCACATTCCATGTATAATTTTAAAGGCGCACAACCTGCTTTAACAATAGTGTTGTTATAAGCATCTTCAATTGCCTGCCCAATATTATCTAAATTTACAGCGGTATCTTCTGGTTTATACGGAATACCAATACCGCCACCGATGTTGATAAATTCAAAATCAATACCCAATTCTTTATTTATATCTACAACCAAATCAAATAAAATTTGTGCTGTTTCTGTAAAATAATGTTCTTGTAATTCATTTGAAGCAACCATAGTGTGCAAACCAAAACGTTTTACGCCTTTAGATTTACATATTTTATACCCTTCAAACAATTGCTCGCGGGTAAATCCGTATTTAGCATCTTCGGGGTTGCCAATTATTGCGTTGCCTTCTTTTAATGCACCTGGATTATAACGAAAACAAACCAATTCTGGTAAAGCACCTATTTGCTTTTCAAAAAACTCAATATGGCTAATATCATCAAAATTAATAATCGCGCCCAACTCATAGGCTTTTTTAAATTCATGGGCAGGGGTATCATTTGATGTAAACATGATGTTTTCGCCAATATTGCCAATTTTTTCTGATAAAATCAACTCACCCAAACTAGAACAATCCGATCCAAATCCTTCTGCCTTTAATAATTTCATTAAATAAGGATTTGGAGTACCCTTTACGGCAAAATATTCTTTAAAACCTTCATTCCACGCAAATGCTTTTTTTAATGCCTTGGCATTGTCGCGCATAGCTTTTTCATCGTACAAATGAAAAGGGGTAGAATGGGCATTCACAATATTGTTTAAAGTATCTATAGAACATGGTAGTGTTTTTTTGTTCATGAAATTTCCTGTATGGTCTTGAGTATAAAATTTTAATTATAATTTGAGATTATAGTTAAAAATCATAAAATTAAAATGAACATATAAAAAAAAATGCTACACTATCCATAAAAATATATCAATGTTTATAGGAAATACTTATGTCTAAAAGTTATGAAATTCAAGGGCAAATTCACACAATCGGTCAAACAACTGCCTATGGTAAAAATGGTTTTACAAAAAGAGAATTTGTTATACAACTAACCGGCGAAGGTCAAAACCCCACTTATCCAAATTATGTTGTACTAGAACTAATTAAAGATAAATGTTCAATAATGGATAATTTTAATATTGGCGATGAAATTATTGCCACCTTTAACATAACAGGACGTTTATGGTCTGGTAACGGTCAAGCAGAACGTTGTTTTAATAGTCTACAAGCTTGGAAAGTCGACAAATGTGGCAATACAGAAACAATACCACCAGCATCAGATTTTGATGAGTCAAGATATATGCCTGATTTTGTTGATGATAATAGCGGAGAAATACCATTTTAGATTGATAATTGACAAAATTCTGTCATTATAATTTATTAATTAATCCAAATTAAAAGGGCCTATATGCGAATATTATTTCTTGTGTTAAGTTGTGTATTATTAAGTGGTATTACTCATGCAGAAAGTTTAGGTTTTGACGAGCATTATATCAGAGTAGTCAGTGAAAGGACTATGGATGGTATAATAGAAGGATTACGCAATGGAAACTACAAACAATACACCCACGATTTTCATCCCACATTATTACGCAAAACGCCTCCTTCTCATTTTAAAAAGGCAGTGGGGGCTTTACACAAAAAAGTAGGTCATTATTTATATCGTGATTATTTAGGTTTTTTAAATAAAGGCCAAACTACTTTAGTTTTATGGAAAGCAAGATTTGATAAAAGTACAGACGACTTGATAATCATCTTAACTTTATCCAGAGAAGCTACTATAGTTTTTGTTAAAGATATTAAATTTAATAAACCATAAAAATGTTTGAAAAATCTAGCGACCGCATTATCAAAAGAGTTGCTAGTTTTATTCCTATAGATATTTTTTTTGAAAACAAACCCATTGGTTTAAATGCACGCCTTACGGATTTGACACCTAAAGGTGCTTTTATTGAAATCGATTGTCCAATAGAACATGGAAATTTTATAAATTTTAATTTTGAATTATTAAATACAACTATTCACGGTAGAGCCATAGTAAAATTTGCTGGCAAACGGCAAGGTAGACAAGGTTTAGGCGTAGAATTTGAATCCTTAAACAAAGAACAAAAAATAACCCTTTATAAAATATTAGCCGAACTAATATGAATATTTAATTCTTATTTTATAACTAAAAACGATCTAACAAAACAGCAACATAATAGAGATTATGTTGCGTGGACATATCTTGGCAGTGCGCCAAGATAGTTAGATTTTATAATTAATTAACTCTGTTGTTTTAATGCTTGCTTGACTAAATTATCAACTGTCAAATCATCAGCAATTTTTTTACTAGCCTGCAAAATAGCTTTTATTGCAGACTCACGTTTATAACCAAGAGAAATTAATGCTAGTTGAGCATCTTCTATAGCCCTATTAGATTGATTGTTTTGTGAAACAACAACATCTCCTAGATGTAATGCCTCCATGGCAGATTTTAATTCTACCACCATTCTTTTAGCTGTTTTAGGGCCTATACCTTTTATTTTTTTTAACAAGCCATCCTCTTCAGAAACTATCATCGCCCGTAAATTTTCTGGAGTGGTTGAGGACAATATCGTCAGTGCCAATACTGGACCTATGCCATTGACCGTTAATAAAAGTCTAAATAATTTTCGCTCATCACTATGTACAAAACCAAATAATGTTTGATGATCGTCACCAACCGCTAGATGAGTTAATAATTTTTGAATTTCACCAATGGCAACTAAATTATCAAAGCTAGCGACCGATATTTTTAATAAGTATCCCACTCCGCCGCAATCGATTACGGCGGAGGTGGGATCTTTATGTGCAAGTTTACCTTGCAAATATTCGTACACTAATCTTCGTCCTCAACAGTGCTTTCTAAAGCAAGTTCTTCCATCTGTGATTCTGGAATACTACCCGGAGCTTCTGTCATTAAACAAGTAGCTTTTTGAGTTTTTGGAAATGCTATAACATCACGAATAGAATCAAGTTTAAGCATTAACATAATTAAGCGATCTAAACCAAGAGCTAAACCTGCATGTGGGGGCGCACCTGCTTGTAATGCATCAAGTAAAAATCCAAATTTATCTGCTGCTTCTTCATTGCTGATACCCAACATTTTAAATACTCGTTTTTGGACATCTTGGTTATGAATACGTACAGAACCTCCACCTACTTCGACACCATTTAAAATAATATCGTAAGCATTTGTAAGCACTGCAAATGGGTCTTCTTCCATTTTATCAGTATGCTCATCAATTGGAGCAGTAAATGGATGATGACAAGGTGTTGGCTCTCCAGTGGCACTTTTATCAAACATAGGAAAGTCAATTACCCATGAAAAATTAAATTCATTTTCATTAATTAAACCCAATTTATCACCCATTAATAAACGCAGTTCTGATAAAGATTGCAAACATACTTTTTTAGTGTCAGCAACAAAAATCAAAACATCATCTGTTTCGGCATTCATTGTTTCGTATAAACTTTTTTGTTCTTCGTCAGAGAAAAATTTAATAATTGGTGATTGAGGACCATCTTCATTCATACGAATCCACGCAACACCTTTGGCTTTAAATTGTTTGGCAAATGGGGTCATATCATCTAAATCACGACGACTTAATTTTGGACTTGCGCCTTTTAGATTTATGCCTCTTACTAAACCACCTGATCCCAATACATTTTTAAATACACCAAATTCTGTATTTTTAAATATATCGCCCAAGTCGACTATCTCTAATCCAAAACGTAAATCAGGTCTATCATTACCATATTTTTGCATTGCTTCTTGATAGGTTAAACGAGGAAATTTCTCAGGCAAATCAATACCCATCATTTCTTTAAAAAGCCTACGAAATAAACTTTCAATAATTTCCATCACATCTTCACGATCGACAAATGACATTTCTAAATCAACTTGAGTAAACTCTGGTTGACGATCAGCACGCAAATCTTCATCACGAAAACAACGGGCAATTTGAATATAGCGATCAAATCCAGAAATCATTAAGCTTTGTTTAAATAATTGTGGACTCTGTGGTAATGCAAAAAATTGACCTTGATGTACTCTACTAGGCACAACATAATCACGTGCACCTTCTGGAGTTGCTTTAGTTAAAATAGGCGTTTCTACATCAATAAAATCATTTTCATGAAAGAAATTGCGAATAATCGCCGTGGCCTTATCACGAAAAATCATATTATCACGCAACTTGCGTGAACGTAAATCAAAGAAACGGTTTTTAAGACGTACTTCTTCATTTATTTTGTCTATTGATTGTAAATCATAAGGAGGCGTAACTGATTTATTAAGCAATTCTACTTCGCTGGCATATAACTCTATATCACCAGTAGACATTTTTTCGTTTGCTTGTCCATCTGGACGTTTTTCAACTTTGCCTTTAACAGAAATGACATATTGATTGCGAAATGAATTAGCCAATTCATGACCTTCTTTTGTTAAATCTGGGTCAAATACTATTTGAGTAGTTCCATAGCGATCACCTAAATCAATAAAGATTACCCCACCATGATCACGCATATTATCTACCCAACCTTGGATAACTACTTCTTTACCAACATCTTCTAAGCTTAAACCTGCACAGGTATGAGTGCGTTTAAATTTCATTATTTTCTCCGTAATTATTTTGCAAAATCAGCGAGTTTCAATTCAAGTTGTTCACTTGTTTGCATATTTTTTTCTATAACTATTCCCTTGGCAATTTCATCATCACCAAGTATATAAACTTTTTGAGCACCAAGACGATTAGCCATACGCATTTGCGCTTTCATGCTTTTTCCTTCAGTATCAAAATCAACATCTTTGTTTTGTTTGCGTAATCTGTCAACTAATTGCAAAGATTCTGCGCGGGCTGTTTCTCCAAGAGTGACAACAAAAGCGTCAAGTTGTGCAGACATTTCTTTTTGACTTGCTTTTAAAGCAATGATACAACGCTCTAAGCCTATAGCAAAGCCAACTGCTCCTGTTTGAGAGCCTCCCAAATCAGATATCAATTTATCGTAACGCCCTCCTCCTCCAATGGCATCTTGTGCGCCTAAAGCATGATGTTTTACTTCAAAAACCGTATTTGAATAATAATCAAATCCGCGCACAATAGTTGGATCCATTGTAAATTTAACCCCACGAGCATTTAATAGATTTTGAACAGTTGCAAAATGTTTAGATGGCTCTTCTCCCAAATAAGCTTCAATGGTTGGCAAATCTTTATTCATCTGACTACATTCAGGGTTTTTACAATCCAAAACTCTAAATACATTACGATTAATTCTATCATTGCAACTTTTACAATATTTATTCAAATTAGGTCTGATTTTATCCAATAATGCTTTGCGATATTTATCCCTACATGCAACCGAACCGATAGAGTTAATTCTAATATCAATATCGGTCAAACCTAACGCAAAGAAAATATCACGCGCTAAAGTAATTACTTCTACATCCATAATTGGGCTTGTTGAACCAATTGCCTCTACGCCAAATTGATGAAATTGTCTTTGCCTGCCAGCTTGAGGTCTTTCGTACCGAAACATAGGCCCCAAATAATACAATTTATTTATTGGGCTTTGTCGTAGCATATTGTGTTGTAAATAAGAACGTACAATTGAAGCTGTACCTTCTGGACGCAAGGTTAATGATTCGCCACCTTTGGATTCAAATGTGTACATCTCTTTTTCAACAATATCTGTAACTTCACCTATGGAGCGTACAAAAAGAGATGTGTCTTCAAAAATTGGTGTTCGTATTTCTGAAAAATTATAACTGTTTGATACAGTACGCAGGATATTTTCCATATTTTGCCATAATTTAGCATCAATACCTGTAATATCTTTAGTACCTTTTGGAGCGGTAATATTCATTCTAACTCGTTATTTGTAAAGAATTTAAGCATAAAAGCTTACTATTATAATAAGCTTGGCTAGCTCTTCAATGCTTTTTTTATCATACTGGCGGCGGCTACCATACCAAAAGTGGCTGTAATATGGGTAATAGCACCATAACCGGCACTACAGTCCAAACGCAGTGAATCCCCACTGTCCATTTTAGGTTTGCTAGAGCACACTGAACCATCTTTGGCAGGATAGACCAACTCTTCAGGAGAAAAAACAACTTCAATTCTAAATCTACGCTTGGGATTGCGAGAAAAATTATATTTTTGACGCAAGCGTTTTCTGACCTGTGATAAAAGTGGATCTTTATATGTTTTTAATAAATCACAAGTTTGAATTTTTGTTGGATCTGTTTTACCGCCAGCCCCACCTACGCTTACCAAGGGTATTTTAGCTCTTAAACATCTGTATAGTAATTCACATTTAGAATTTAAACTATCAATGGCATCAATAACGCCATCAAATTTATTTTTTAAAATTTCTTCTGCACTACTATTTGTAAAAAAATCTTCAATTGCATTTACTTGACACTCTGGATTAATGGACTTTATTCTTTGCATCATAGTTAAAACTTTAGATTTGCCCAACGTTTCGATTGTGGTATGGATTTGCCGATTTGTATTAGTTATACAAATTTCATCCATATCGATTAAGGTTATTTCTCCGACACCAGAACGCGCTAAAGCCTCCGCCGACCATGAGCCAACACCACCAATACCGACCACACAAATGTGTGTTTTTCTTAAAGTTTCTAATGCATCATGGCCATACAAACGAGCCACTCCGCTAAAGCGTAAATAATAAGGGGTTTCTGTCATAACATTTTAATACAGGGGCAAAATTAATTGCCCCTGTTAGTTTTTAAGACGCTAAAATATTCTCAATGACTTTATCACTAAACTCTGATGTGCCGATATTTTTCATTCCTGGACGAGTTAAATCACAAGTAGAAAAACCATCGGTAAAAACTTTTTGCATTGCCGACCATAAAATATCAGCCTCTTTTTTCATATCAAAGCTTTTTTCTAGCATTAATGCAACCGAGCCTATAGTTGAATACGGATTGGCAATACCTTTTCCTGCAATATCAGGCGCACTGCCATGACTTGGTTCATAATAAGATTTTTCATCGCCTACACAGGCAGAAGGCATTAATCCCAAAGACCCTAAGATACCACCTCCTTGATCACTTAAAATATCACCAAACATATTTTCCATTACCATAACGTCAAATTGTCTTGGATTTAAACATAAGGCTGTTGCAGCTGCATCTACAATAACATGTTTTACCTCTACTTCTGGGTAATCTTTGGCAACCTCTTCTAGCACTTCATTCCAAAGAACAGACGACATTAACACATTTGATTTATGTATATTTGTTAAAACTTTAGTACGCCCCATAGATTCTTTAAATGCAACATGCATAATACGTTTGATTTGGTTTTCTGTGTATTCTAATTGTTCATGAACATAGCGATTGCCATCGGCATTAACACCCCTATCTTTTTTACCAAAATATAGCCCACCTACTAATTCACGAATCATCATAATATCTAAACCTTCACCGATAATTTCTGGTTTTAATGGTGAAAAGTCAGCCAATGCCTTAGGTAATTTTATAGGCCTAAAATTGGCATAGGTATCATAGCGTCTACGCAAAGGCAATAATGCTCCACGTTCTGGGCGTTCTTCCACGGGTATTTTTTCTGAATCTTCTTTATTTAAACCGATAGGAGCTTTAATAATAGCATCGGCCTCATCACAAATCGCTTTTGTTTCTTCTGGGAACGATGCCCCACATTCAAAATAAGCTGATGCACCAAATTTTGCATTGATACATTCAAACTTCATATCACTTATTTTTTCTATGGCTTTAATTGCTTTAACAGCTTCAACCATAACTTCTGGGCCAATACCATCACCTTGTAAAAGGGCTATTTTTTTTACAGACATTGCTTCTCCTATTTAACGCAATCTACGTTTTAAATTATTAAATTTGGCTCTTTCTGGAATCCTCCAAGGATGCAAATGTAATTGTGCATCAGCACCCAACTCGATAATACTACGAGCATTAAATCTTACATTATTTCCTGTTGAATTATCAATATAATAACTAAATCCTCTTCCCATATAAATACGCATTATATTATGTTGTGAATTATCGATAATTAAATCACCTTGCTCAAAAACTATTTGAGCGTTAGTTTGATTAAAACCAATAAAATGTTGAATTAATCCATTGTCTTCTGACAAACGCAAGGCACCGTGATATACATACAACCCAGATACTAATCTAGCGCCAACTTCCAAATCTATTAATGCACCTACTTCTACCATACTAGATGGACCAACAACTAACATAGAACGCCCACTCAATAAGATTCTAACCAAAGAGTTGGCATCGGTTTTAATAATATCTCCAGCTAAAATATCATTGCCAATATGTAATGATAACTCTTTTTTGTTTCGAATAATACTTACTTTGCCAATTAAATATTCCACATCTCCCCTAGTTAATACTTTAGCATATGGTTCTTGTGGTATACGCCTTTGTATCGGACTTTTATTTTGCCATGCCCAATTAGGTGACGGAATGGTTACAGCATCACTTAAAACCTGTTCAGAAATATTTAAATCATTTAATTTAGTATTAGCTGATTTTAATATTTGTTTTTTAGGTATGGCTTGCCTTTGCAAAAATATACGTTTGTTTACTTGTGGCACTGAAAAGCTTGCCCTACTGGTCAATAAAGTGCCAAGCGTAGCGCTACTTCTAATTTGAGTATGTTTGTGCTTATCCAATAATTGATGCCTGCGTTGTTTAGCTACTTTAATTTGCTTAAAGGCTATTTTTCTTTTTTTTATATTAATTGGTAAGTTTAACTGATGATTAGCTATAGTTTTATTATTTACCTGTAATTGTGTATTAAAAGATGAGGATGCCACGATATCTATATCATGCCGCTTTACTTGAATAGACTTAAAACCATTATTGACTACAGCGTGTGTTTTTTGTTTTTTACGAACAAACTGTTTCATTAAAATATTAACAGGTCTTTCTTGAGTTTTATGTGATTTTTTATGCGATTTTTTTAAATGATATTTTACTGCAATATCACCATCATAGTCATAAGTAACTAAATCTGTAGTAGTGATTGTATTAGTCATATTTAAATTTTTAGCAACAAAAGACACACGACTTTTAAAACTATGCCGTTTAAAATTAACCTTACTGGATGATTTATTATTTTTATTTATCTTTGCAAAACTTTGCTTGTTTGTTGTGGGTAAAATTATTTTTATTTGCGTAGATGCTTTTGTTAATCTACGCGATGGTTTAGCTTTAGTTTTAACTAATTGCATAGTTGATGTCTGTACATTTTTGTAATTAACCAAAGTTGCCTCAGAGATTTTATCAGGTAGATTTTTAGATATTTTATAATCATCTACAACATTGTCATAATATTTTTGTTGCCTCTGCAAGCTCAATGCAACTGCGTTATTTTTACTTTTAACTGTATTTTTTGTGTTATGATTTTTGATGTTATCATTGGGCAATTTAATCAGTATATCACGTTCTTTTATTTGTGTGCGACGTTTATTTTTAAAACTATGTTGTTTAGCTGTCGGTATATTATTAATACTGGGTTTGACAAGTTTGACATTTTTTTTATCACTATGGAGTTGTATGTCTTTTTTGACAGGAATAATTAATTTATCCTTCTCAATCTTGTGGTTTGACTTAAATTTAGTCGGTTTTAATTTATCATCACTTAATAATTGTTGTTCTTGTTTGTTAAGCCCTGCCCCTAACCATTTTTTAATTTTTACTATTTTAACTGCCACTGGAGCAGATAAAGATTCTGTCTTAATTGTTTTTAAATCTTGCAAAGCTCTAATTAATAATAAAATACATACTAAATGCACAAGTGAGGACACTACAATATATTTTGTCATACTGCCACGTTCTTGGCGTTTTATCCAGCGTATAAATAAACTAACTATTAAAAGAATTAAAATTAAAAAGATAAAAATTTTAAATAAGCTAATATATAAACCTAAATTATTTGTATAACGCCAGTTGGTAGTAGGTAAAGGTTCTAATAGGATGCTTCTAGTAATTGTTTGACTTAGCCCTGAACCTTCTATAACAAAATCAATATTATGCAATCCAAATTTTTGATATTGATTTGCCTCAATAGTAAAAGCAATATTTATATAGTCATCTGCACTTAGTGACCACTCGTTTTGCATTGGCTTAATTTTAAATCCGTTATTTTTGGATACTTTAATTCTTATTTTTTGATTTTTTGATAATAAAGAACTAACCATTAAATTTTCGTAGACTAATTGATTATGGTGTATTTGGATAGGCTTTGTGTATTTTTTAAGATGAAAAGTTTTGCGTTTAGATAAACTGCTAATAAAAAAATCAATTGGTAAATCTAGTTGACCATTAGTGGATTTTATACGAAGTTTTGCGTTTAGATCGCCTCCTTCTACACCTCTTGGCAAAGACAAATTTAACACCACATCTGCAGAATAGTTTGGTTTAATTTTTGTTGGTGCGGCTATTTGTAACCATGATTTTTTAAAGATACTTGTTTTGTCTGGTACAACAATGGCATAAGTCAGTTGTTCAGCATTCTTAACATTACTGCTAAGTACAATTTTTTTACTAGCTTTAAAAGGTAATTTATTAATAGTTCCAAAATCAAAACATTTTGGCTTAACTGATAAAGTAGCATCAAAGCGTTTTGCTTGTATTTTAACTTTGCCAGAATAAATTGGATTCTCTACCTCAATCCATGAAAACAACCATTTAGTATCAAATTTTATAGGTGCTTTTAATAAAAATGTTAAATTGGCAATACCATCGACAAAAGTGATTGTTTTATCTCCCACTAAATTAGCCGATTTTATTTCATTGTGTTGCAAATCAACCACTTTAAAATATTTTACTTTAGCAGTTATTTTTTTACTGGGTTTAGGATTTAAAACAAGCTTAGTTTCATACCTAAGTATAGCCCCCCTGCCTATGGATTTTATTTCAATTGGATCATCAACAAATAAAATTTGAGGTTTTACAACTGTTAATTGTACAGGAATAATTGTTGTTGAATAATTAGTGGTTAAAACTAATTTGCCAAAATAACTTTTTGCTACAGCTGTTTTTTTTGGTGTTATGCTCAATTGTACCGATGCCTGCTTTTTAACAATAATATTTTTAGGTAAATGATATGTATACTTAAAGTTTTCGAAACCTTCTAATTTTAAATTTACCTTTAAACTATGCCCACTGCGAACGGCTAAATCAAAATTTTTAGTGTATTTTTGCCCTGCCAATACAACACCTAAATCTAAAACTGTTTGCGATATTTTTAACCCATCGAATGGCTTACTAGAAACCGAAAAGCTGTATTCACTATACCTAGTAAATTTTTCACCGGAGAGTGTATTACCTGATGCATAAATTATAACATTATATACGCCTGTTTTATAAGCGAGATTATAATAATTAGAAAACACACCATCATTGATTTGGCTGTCATTATGATTACCATCGTCCAATAAATGTAGTTTAGTCACTGTTTTATCAGGCGCTACAATTTTTGCTAATATTTTAACATTTTTTAATACTTTGCCAGACTGCGACAGAGAACAAGATATATCGACTGGTTCTCCTAATAGGTATGAACCTCTATAAAAAAAAGGTTCTATAAATAAAGGTGAGTCGCCCTCTATTCTCAGTGAATAATTAACCGATTTATTGTAATGTTTATTTTTTTGCTCAGTTTTATTGCTAATAAATGCAGTCCAATTACCAATATTTGGTTTAATAAAATGATATACACCATACCTATCGCCACTGCTATAATTTAATAAATTAACTTTTTTATTATTTGGTGATTTCAAAATAAAATCTAAATTATCACCAGATATATTTGCAGAAAATTCTACTTCTTTTAAAGTGGAATCAACAACAATGTTTTGTCGTATTCTAGTACCATTACCAATTTTACCACTGCTAGAATGCACTACCGCTCTTTTTTGTATGGACGTTGCTATGCGTTGATAAATATCATATAAATCTTTTTGTGTTGGTGCTTCAAAATATTTTCCACCTGTTTCATTAGCTATTTTAGTTAATAAAGCTGCATCGGCCATATTAGATAAACCAATTGTGTAAATTATGATATTGTTAAACTTATATCTGCGATATGAATCTTTAAATGTACCAACTTCATTTTTTCCATCACTTAATAAAATTGCAATTTTGCGTTGGTAATGTGATTTCTCAAATAAGTTAAATGCTCTGTCTAAACCGGCATCAATATCAGTTCGACCGCGTGCGCCTAAAGAATCAATGGCCTTGTGCAGTTTTTTAGTTCGTAAACTTGGAGTTAATTCTGCAAGAGCCCTAGCTTTGCTACTAAATTTAACAATACCTATTTCTGCAATACTGCCACCACGCCGTGCGGAACGTGCAGCTTGATCAACAAAACTTTTAGCAGCACTAACTCGTAAGCGTTGTGGATCTGTTTGGCGCATCGAATACGAAGAATCAACTATTAAAACAACAGATGTCCTTTCGTCAGCAAATTTTATTACTTTTGGATAAAATTGCTGATAATGTTTATTTCCTTTAGCAATAACCACCGCTAAATTAGCATATCTACCTATGTTTGCAGGTAACTGTCGTACATCAATATAGTAATCATCGCGCAGATATTTAATAAAAATACCTTTACATAAATACTGCTTAATATTTTTTGAAGATAAATCCAAACCGCTAGGTAACACATAAAGAGATAAAGTATTTTTTGTAATCTCTAATGGCATTGCCATCTTATCAGGGATTTTTAATCTAAGACTAATATTTCTTGGATTATACGCAGAGCCAGCATCGCGAGATAAAACATCAACCTTAAATGGCAAGCTAGAAGCGTGTAAATCTACACTACCTAAACCACACCAAAATAAAAATAAATATAAAAAGTATTTATACATTGAGCTTTAAATGCCCATTAATTTTTTAATTTCTTTTAGACGCTTACCATTTGGATAACTATGTATATATTCATTAGAATATTTTTTAACTTTTGACACATTGCCGATAAGAGAATTACAAAAGACCAATTGATATAATGCATCCTCTTGCCATTGTTTAAATCCATAATTAATGTTTACTTTTAAAAATGAGACAATGGCTTTATCGTATTGTTTTAGAGATTTAAAACACATACCTATACCATATTCACTGCCTGCTGCTATTTCGCCAGTATTGCCATCAATGGCCTTAACATATATTTTAATAGCATCTTTATAAGCTCCTGATGCCCTTAAACTTTCAGCGTATCCAAAGAAAATTTTGCCACGTTCACGCGTATCACTGCTGTTTTTAGATAAACTTTTATATAACTTGATGGCCTTTCGATGACTATTTTGTAATCGATATATATCAGCTTCGCCAATTAAGCATTTACGTTTAAAAGCATTATTTTGTTTTACATTTCTAGCTGATTTATAATATTTTAAAGCTAAAGATAAATTGTTATCACGATATAAATTGCCTAAACGATAATATGATTCTAAAACTAAAGATGAATTAGGATATTTTTCAACTAGTTTGATAAAGTTTTTTATAGCTTTTGACTTATGTTTTAATTCTAGTTGAGCGGTGGCTATTTTATATAATGCTTTATCATGCAATCCACAATCAGGCAAATTAATAACATTTTGATAAAAACTTAATGCTTTTTCGTATTCATTATTATAAAAATGTAACTCGCCTAATTTCATGGCCACTTCTGGGGCAAATTCATGTTGTGGATATTGTTTTAAAAATTGTAAAAATATATGCAATGATTCATCTTTATCGCCCAATGCTTCTTTAGCCCAAGCGTAATCATATAATGCTAAAGGTTTATATGTTTGATTAGCAGATAACATATAACGTTGTGCCTCTTCGCTACATAAACGATATTGCTTAGATTTATAATATGCACCAACGATACGATAACCAGCCTCATCAACAAACTTGCTATTGTATTTAACTACTTTCTTATAATTTTCAATAGCATCATTATATTTATTTAGTTTTTCAAAGCTCCTACCACTAAAATAATAAGCATCTACAACCATATCTTTATTATTGGTTAATGACATTAATTCCTTAAAGTTTTCTATTGCCTGGGTGTAATTTTTTATTTGATAATACGATATAGCCTCGCCACGTTTTGCTTGAGCAATTAAGCGACCTTTAGGGTATTGAGCTTGGTATTTTTTAAAACTTAATAAGGCTTGTTCACAATTATTACTACCTAATTGAGCTTCCGCTAAAAATATAATAGCTTGCTGTTTTATATTTGGTTGCGGATTTAGTTTAATAGATTTATTTAAACTAATTTGAGCATTATCATATTTTTTTAATTCTATTTCTGCCAAACCTTTATACATTAATCCCCTAGCTAAAAAATTTGATTTTTTAAATTTATTTAATTTTGTAAAGGTAGTTAGCACTTGATTAAAGTTACCGTGTTCATAGCTCATTTTCATAAATATAAATAAAGCTTCATCACCTAACTTTGTGTTTTTTAATGAGAATAATATCTTTTTAGATTTTTGAACTTCACCAGCATTGTAATATGCAATGCCGTTACGCAAATAAGCATCGTTAATACGATTATCCTTTGGATATTTTTTTATAAAATCATCATATACAAGGGCAGATTGTTTAAACTTTTTTAATTCAAATAAAAATTTGGCTTTGGCAAATTCAACTGTGGAAGTTATGGGACTATTACTAAAATTTTTAAAAAATTCATCTATAAAAATTAAGCCTTTTTGCCAATCTTTTGCTGTATCAGCAGCTAAAATTTTTAAATAACTGCCATCGTCAGCTAGTTCATGGGATTTATTTGCTTTTAATAATTTATCTATATGTTTATATACATCAGCATAAAGTTTTTTTTCTAATAATAAGTTGGCAATATCATATTGTAATCTTATATATAAATCCTTATCTATAAGCTTTTCTTTTAACGCTTGCTGAAAAGCTATTAACGCCACATCTTTTTGTCCTAATTTATTTAAAACTAAACCACGCTGATAATTAATTTTAGCTATGGATACTTTGCCGGGAGATTTGACTAATTGATTTAAAATATTTAATGACTTTTCATAAGATTTATTTAAATATAACATATATGCTTCTAAAAATTGTGCCTCGGATACTAATGGATGTTTAGAAAAATCCTTAGCCATTAATGCAAACTCGTCCGCTGCTTGGACAAAATGCTTTTGCGAATGCAAAACCCATCCAGCTGCATATATGGCCTTAGCGCCTAAGTCACCACCAGCACGGGCGCATTTGCGATATTGTAAAATTGCTTCAGTAGGTTTACCTGCTATAAAATATTGCTCACCTGCCAAAAATAAAGCCTCTTGAGCTAAATCATTATTTGCATACTTATTTGCCAATTTAGCAAAATCTTCCGCCGCTTTATTATGTATTTTCGCATCTATATATGCCCAACCTCTACCGTATAATGCGTTTGGTTGAAAATCACTTTTTGGAAATTTCTTTAAAAATTCTGAGTATTTTTTTATAGATTGACTTAACTGTCCCTGTTGATACAGAGCTTCTGCTTGCCAATATAATGCTGCATCAGCTAAGTAAGATTCAGGATAACGTTTTGTAAAAGTATTAAAACTAGCATAGGCTTTTTTGTAATTCTCAACATTAAAATAAGCTCGTCCTAATTTGTATAAACCTTCAGCATAGTAGGTATTAGTTTTATAATCTTTAACAAAACTTTCTAAGATTGGAATGGCCTTATTAAAATCATTAGTTCTAAAATAGCTCATCCCTAAAAAAAACAAAATTTCTCCCATACGTGGATGATTTGGATTGTTTTTTTTGATTTTAGTAAATTCTTCACCGGCTAAACGATATTCTTTTTTGCCAAATAAACCTATTGCAAAACTAATGTCGCTATCATTTGCAAATGCAACGGTAGAGTACAAAACAGATATAATTATATATAAAATGATATTTAATCGTAAAACACGCATACCTTCTCCAAGTTAATTTTAAGCTATAATAAAGCCTTATATTGTACTAACTTAGATATGATAGACAAGTTAAACAAAACGTGTTTATCCTGAATTATCCAAACCAAAACTCTCTCTAATATATTTAATACGACGTAAATCACTATTGTTATTTATATCACATTGTTTAAGTTGACTAATGGGCAAATGCAACAATTTATTTAATACTGCCGTAGAAAAATTAAGGCAATTTTCAATTTCAGCAGGGCTTAATTTGTTTTTTTGACGATTAATTTCAACATCTTGAATTTGCATTACTTTAGAACGCAAAGCTACTATTGTTGGTGCTACATCTAAACTATTGCACCACGCAACAAACTTTTTTGCCTCATCTAAAACTATACTCTCTGCCAAGCCAAGTTCTTGGCGACGAACATCAATAGTATGTGCTATTAATTTTTGCAAATCATCAAGACAATGCAAAAAAACAAATTCTAGCTTATCGATGCCTACTTCAAAATCTCTTGGAACAGCTATATCAATTAATGCCAAAGGCCTCATTGTCCGTTTAACTAAGGCTTTTTTTAATTGTACCATATTTAATACTGGAGTATTTGATGCCGTTGTGCCAAAAACTATATCCACATCTTTTAAAACATCGCAAAATTTATCAAACTCTACAACATTTGCATTAATTTCTTTTGCCAATGTTTCTGCCTTAGCCAATGTACGATTGGTAACTAAAATATCACCTATACCACTATCTACTAGATGCTTAGCAACTAATTGACCTGTATCACCTGCACCGATAATCAATGCTTTATGTTTTGATAAATCATTAAAAATCTTTTTAATTAAATCAACTGCAGAACCAGCCACACTAACTGCACCCACTCCTAATTGAGTTTCTGTGCGAACCCGTTTTGATGCTGTAATAACTTTAGCAAATAATCCATGTAAAATAGTGTCAATTCCCCCTGCAGTATTTGACAAATCTAAAGATTCTTTAACCTGCGATAAAATTTGGTATTCTCCCAAAATCATAGATTCCATGCCAGATGCAACACGATATAGATGCTCGACAGCTTTTAAATTGCTATAATCAAACAAATGCGTAACAGCTTCATAACCCTTAAAATCTTGCAAAAAGTTTGTTAAAATTTTTTTGGACTCAGCAGAATATTCTTGCTCTATAACAGCAACTATTTCAACCCTGTTACAAGTGCTTAAAATTGCCACTTCGCGTACACCAGTCAACTTTAAACATTTCTTAATGCCATTTGGTATCTCTTCTTTAGAAAAAGCACATTTTTCACGTTGATTTAAATCGGCTACAGTATGATCCATACCAATGATTTGTAAGTGAAATGTTGTCCCCAACCCCATTAGTAACTAGTTCCGTGTATTGTAGAAAATAATAAATTAACAATTGTGGCAGAAAATAAGATTATAGAAAAACCCAATATAGATAAATATGCTAGGCGTTTACCATTCCAACCTGCAAATTTATGACCAATAATACCAATAGCATAAACAGCACAAGTTATAAAACCTAAAATTATTTTAGGATCATTTGAAAAATAAGTACCGTATTGCAATTTCCACCAACGCATTCCAAAAATTAAAGATGCGCTAAAAAACCAAAAGCCATACCAAGCAGCGTGAATGTTCATTTCATTTAAAATTTCTAATGAAGGCAAGCGATCAAATATTCGATTAAAATTAGAATGTTTTAGTTTCCAATATAAAACTATATATAAAAAACCATAAATAGAAGCAATTAATAATGATGCACAACCAATAATTGCAGCACCAGAATGGTATGCAAACAACTTATTATCCAGTAAACTAGATGCAGGAGCATTAAAATTACAACCCAACAATGCTGATAATCTAAAAACAAATGCAATACTTAATACTATCAAACCAGTATCACGCACATTTATATGTTTTTCTATATAAATATATAAAATGGATATAACTAAAGCAAAAGAAAATATTGCCTCAAAAGCATTTCCCATTGGATGTCTAGAAAAATATAATCCTCGACTTGCCAAAATACCAAAATGAATAACTGTACTTAACCATAGCAATTTTTGCATTAATGGCTCTATATGTTTTTCGTTGCAAAAAAAATGTATGGCATATAAGACTAAACAAGCTAAATCAAGCCCCATGTTACACCAAGTAATTATTTTGAGCGTTGTAATAAAAGACAACACAATTATTCTCCATAGTGAATTAAAAGTTTATTATGTACTAAAAAAATCAAATCACCTAATCCATCACCGTTGCAATCTCCGCTACAAACAGATCTTGGTTCATAAGTGTTATTTGCTTCATTAAATCCTGCATCTTGAAAAACTTCAAAGGCAACACCAAGATGTAATTGGTTTTTATTATATTGTAAAAGCTCAACGGTATGATTTTTATAATCTAAAACAGCAATGCCATTACCTTTATTGTTGCCTAAATCAACTGCCGACAAGTTCCATAGTCCTGGATTATTTTGTTTGGTAGTATATTCAGCCAATTTATTTAATTTAATTCCATTTGCTTGGGCAGGTAGCAATAATAATTCTTTATCTTTCATTAATATTAAATCATTATTTAAATAACAAATACTTTGCAATCCATCACCGCCTCCAAGTAATTGGATGGAACTAACTGTGTTAGCTTGCAAATTAAAGACTAACAAGTCACCTTTACTTTGATCATATACAACCAAGTTGCCATTATGCATTATGGGTGCAACCAAATGAGCTTGTGGTCTTTGTGGGTTAAATTGTTGGATTACTTTAAAAGAATTATGTGCAAAAGAATATTTTCTAACAACGTTGCCTTCGCTAATAATAAAATTATTATTGTTAACAATATAAATATCAGTTTTAGTTAAATTAGATGCCAAAGCTCTAAAATTATCGGAATCAATTTTTTTAAATTTTAACTTCTGTTTAATATAAAATTGTGGTGTATCATAGTCTCTAAATATCATAATACCATAGGAATTGCCTATAGGTATAATAGACATGTCTTGAGGATTATTATCTAAATTTATTTGGACTGTATTTTTGATTTTTAAATTACTATCAAACTCAACCAAAGAATAGGACTTATTTTTACAAATTATGGCTATTAAAGATTCTTTAAAACTATCGATAGCTACAGGTTTGCCATCCAGATGCAAATAATCTGGAAAAGTTGTTTTTTGGTTAAGGTTGTGTATAGCTATTGCATTTTCAGTATCTGATAAGACAGCTATTTTATTATCTTTTAATTTTGCCAATTGTGTTACATCTTTTAATGTATCAATAAACACAGGTTTTGAAAGAACATATTTATTATTGCGATAAAAAAGTTGTAATTGGCTTAATTGAGGCGTATTGATAATTAATAAGTCGTTATTTTTTAGATAGCTAAAATGCTTTACATAATCCATACCTTTTAATGGTACATGAATTGGATTTGCTAATTTGTCTTTTAAAGTAAAAGTTTGATTGGTAAATTTGGCAATATACAATCTAACTACCTGAGAGTTTTTTAAAATCACCCCTAATATATCTTTATTTTTAAAAGGCAATTTTTTTAATGCTCTTATTGGAGGTGTTTTTAAAGTCATTGACCAATAAAAATTTCCATCGCCAGAATTTTTGTATAGACTTAAAGGGTAATCCGTATTAGCAAATAAAACTGCTAAATCTACAAAGCCATCTCCGTCAACGTCTATGGGTTCAACGCCTTTACAAATATTTTTTGATGCAAAATACAGTGGCTCACCTATACTTAAATTTCCTTTTTTATTTGTAACAATATCAATATGTGTTTGGCGACATAATAAAATTTCGTAAAAGCCATCGTTATTAATATCTTCAGCTTCAAAATCAATTAATTTAGATGGGTTTTCAACATAAATATTAATTGGATTTTTAAAGCCAAATTTTGCAGTTTGCAAATAGACCTGTAAACCAAGGTGGTTGCCAACAAAAATCAAGTCTAGTTTTTTGTCGCCATTAATATCAGCAATTCTAAATGACCTACTCCACTGATCTAATACAAAACCTTTATTATCAAATCCTTCTTTTTTAGATATTAAAATTTCTACTCTACTGGCACTATTGTTTAAAAATATAATATCGTCTAAGCCATCATTATTAATATCACAAACATTTAAATGACTGGTAGTATTTTTAAATTCTATAATTTCTTGTTTATTATAACCAAAGTTTCGTTTTGGTATTGCACACGCCGTAGACATGCAATTATACGTGAGTATGATTGCTAACAATAAAATCAATTTTAAATAACTATTCATTTGCTTATCTTATAATTAAAAGAGGTATTTATAAAAAGTTTGTCATTTTTAAAGGTGGTATTAGTAAAGCTATTTTCAAAAAAACTATTAAAAAAATTAGTATCTGGCAATCGTTTAAAGTTTAATTTATTAATAAATAAATATAAATCATTGTTAGTCTTTTTGGATAATTCAAGCATTTCTGAAGACTTAAAATCAGAAATATAAGAGACAATTATTTTAGATATATCTGTATACCCATAAGCAATAGAGTCTTTAGGCATATTATTGGATAACATTTTAAATATCTTAGACTGATAAAAATTGTTTGTAGTAGAAGACTTTTCAATCATAGCACGGATTAATTCTGCATTGCCTACTACCAAATAAGATTTGTCAACGGTAATAGAGTAAGTTGTTGATGAGTTGTTTTCATATACAGGCATAGAATATACTATTGTACCTTTAATATTGTTATCATTCATTGTTGGTAACATTTGATTTCTAATAGATGAACCTTTATCAAAGAGTTTTGACAAAGTCATTATCATTTTATCTTCATCAATTAATTTTATTGCAAATAAATCTTGCGACTTATCACCTTGCATTCTTGAGTAAGACACAATTAAAGAGTCCAAATTGTTAAAAAAATCTAATGTAGGATTAACATTAAACATTATCGGTAACATATTTAAACTTTGTGTAAAAATATCAAACCATTGAGAATTAATTTTATATATAATTTGTGGTAATTCTTGCCAAAAAGATTTTAAATCTAGCTGATTAACACTATAAGAATAAATATCTTTAGGAATATAATTTAATAGGTTTCCTTTTGGCGCAGGATTAGGTTTTAATAATTTCCAAAAACCTGAGTTTTTTCCGTGATGATTTATAACTGTCTGTATTTTAAAACAATTTGTTTTGAATATTAATTTTAATTGTAATGAAACAATTTCGGACAATCCCGTTAACACAGCAAGTTGATTTTGAGCATTAAGTTTTATTTTATTATTTAAAGAATTATTTACTTTAAATTGTAAATATTTAAAAAAATTTGAAGTGCAGTTTAGCTCTATTTTGGTTTGGTTACACTGGTTAGTAATTTCTTTTTTACGTAGCAAAACAATAGCTTTTTCTAGTTGTTGTCGCTTAGGAAAAATCAACAAAGTATTATTTAACCATGCCTGCCAATGATTAATTATATGTGTTTTTTTGTCATACATGGAAACTAATTCAATATTCTGAAATTTAGAATATTGTAACTGTAGTTCTTCTTCGCTTAATTTAGATAACTGCCTATCAATATCTAATGATTTTTGATAATCAGCTTTACTCATAGCTATAGCTATGGATACCTGTAGATTGTTTTCATTATTTAAATTAAAACCTAAAACAACCTCATCTTTTATTAAATCTAATTCTTCTAATTGCAAATGATGACGTTGATTTGTACTTTTTGATTGATAATTGCCATAAGTTATTATATTTTTAAATAAATTTGTTATTTTTTGATTATTGCGAAATCCACTCATTTCAGGAGCGTTCCAGATTTGCCCCAGTGCAGATGTTTCTATTTTATTAGCAATTTTACTTATATCTGAAAAAGATAATATTAGATTGTTTTCCGACACAATTAAATCTTTACGTTCAAATGCCCAAACATTTGCTGTGCTACAAATTATCAAAATAACAAGGTAAAATCGCATTATTTATTTAACTTTGCCGATTGTGGATTTCTTGGTGCTAAAGGATAAAAATAACCTGATTCAGAATTGTTTTCATCATATCCATAAGCTTCAATATTGTTTAATAAAAATGTTACATGTCTAATGGGAATAGCAAAATTTAAACCCTGAAACGATAACGCCCCCATATTAATAACACCGACAACCTGACCTAAGCTATTAAATAATGGTCCTCCAGAATTACCCGGATTAATTGGTGCATCAATCTGTAAATATAATTTGCCTTCAAAATTTCTGGAAGTATGACTAATTACGCCTTGGGTAACAGTTCGTTCCAAACCTAGAGGGTTTCCTATAGCAAAAACATTTTCTCCAAGTATTACTACAGGTTTATTGGGAGCAGAAGCATTATGAAATACGACAGGTACTAAATCATTTTTTTTAAAAGAGTTTATTTGTAATACGGCTAAATCATGAAAAGGATCTAAAGCTACAATGCGTACATTTTTATGAGTAAAACGGCGTAATTCACCATTTTGATGTTTATAGCGTATCACTGATATATGTCTTTGACCTTTTACAACATGAAAATTAGTAATTAAATAACCTTTATTATTAACAAAAAATCCCGATCCGCTTCCGCTAGGTGTCTTAATATGCACAACAGATGCTGCAATACCTTGTACTCCACCTAATAACCGCATAACATCTTTAGAGCTAGTAGTAAATAATTCGCCTGCACTTAGATTGCTTGTTTTAACTTTTTGTCTGATAGATATTATGGCGCTTTTAGGAATACGTTGTAATGTAAAACCCATGTCTACAATTATATAGTCTGTACTGCGTTTTAAAATCTGTGCCTGTAATTGTTGCCCACCTTTTAAGGTGATAATTTGTATATTTGCATTAATTTCGCATAGCCCAAAAAACAAAAATAAACTTAAAATTACAAGTATTTTTTTATAGTTAAACATATAAATACCTATTTTCTACGGCGTTTTTTCTTTTTAGGTGCTTTATATTTTTCCCTTGTAGTATTTTTTTGATCTTTAACCTCGGGTGGTTTTGGATAAAAATTATGATAGGGATGGTCTGTTTCTAAAGGTAATTTACGTTTAATAAAATTTTCTACATTTTCTAATAAATCCCTTTCACTCGGAGCGCATAAGGTCATTGCCAATCCTTTTTTGCCAGCCCTAGCAGTGCGACCTACACGATGTATATATGTTTCTACTTCTAAAGGCATATCAAAATTTATAACGTGTGTTACACCGTCTAAGTCTAGCCCTCTAGCGGCAACATCTGTCGCCACCAATACCCGTGCCTTACCAGCTTTAAAATGATCCATTGAACGTTTACGCACTGACATACGCTTATCGCCATGAATGGCTACAGCATAAATTTTGCGCCTAGTTAAATATCCAGCAACCCAATCGGCATGTTTTTTAGTACGTGTAAATACTAATGCTTTACCCCATCCGTTACGCATTAGTAAATAACGCAATAAAGGACGTTTGCGTTCATGTACAACAATATATAATTGTTCTCGAACACCTTCGGCCACTTCTGTCGGTAGATTTACCTTAATTGGTACGGGGTTTTTGACAACCTTTTGTGCCAAAGCAATCATAGCTGGACCCATAGTCGCAGAAAAAAACAAGCTTTGTCTTTGCTCTGGCAAACGCTTAACTATATCTTCAACCTCGTCTGCAAAACCCATATCTAGCATTTTGTCGGCTTCATCTAACACCAAAGCACCTACCAAATCAGGATTAAATACCTCTCGGTTAATTAAATCTAACAACCGCCCAGGCGTAGCTACTACCACTTGTACACCAGATTGAAGTAAGTCTATTTGAGGCGTAATAGGTACACCTCCCACAATTAAAGCAACTGTACAGTTGATTTTTTGAGCATATTGACTAAAAGATTCCGCAACCTGCTCGGCTAACTCTCTAGTGGGGGTTAATGTCAGTATTATCCCTTGTTGTTGATCTGTTTGTAATCTTTGCAATAATGGCAAAGCAAAAGCAGCGGTTTTACCAGTGCCAGTCGCAGCACAACCAAGTACATCTCGCCCATCTAAAACCGCTGGGATTGCTTCTTCTTGAATAGGCGTTGGCTGAATATAACCGCTATCTTCAACAGCTTCTAAAAGCTCATCAATTATTTTTAAATCTTTGAATTTTGTCATAATTTATATTATAACAAAGACAATGACTTAAAGCCTAGCTATTTTGCTTTATTTATAAAGCTTATACTATTTATATTCATTATTAAATATATCTCAAATTTTAAGACATATACCTTTAGCTTTTAACTTCAAGTTGGAGAACCAACCCCTCAAAATCTTCAAATTTTTCTAAAGTTATTTGGCTACCACTGCAGTTAACATTGACTTGTGAGCGTGCAAATTGTTGTTTGACAGACCATACACCATTAAGATTTACAGTAATAGAATCGGGACTGTTTTTAAATGTATGAACAACACATAACGCATCTTTACCATTTTTAGCGTAACGAATAACTGTTTGATAACCCTGCGGGCGCACAAATGATGTTACCCCATTTAAAATACGGCGATTTACACCGTTGGCAATTATCTGACTACACGACACATATAGCTCTTGGGCATCCTTGACGATTGCAAGTCCTCTTTGGCTAAGAGTATATATATCACCAGACAAACACATACGCCCAAGAAAAGTAGCACTCAGCGAATAGTAAAGACGTTTTTCATCGTCATCTTTGCGTAATACTGCCCAAATTTGATTGTGACGACTCTGAATTTGTATTGCTGTATTTGCTGCTATTATGGGAATATCAACACCCTCATGGCTATCAGAAAAACCACCCATTGAGCTAAGAGCCATAAAGCTTGGCTCTAGTCTATGACCACCAGATGAACACACTTCAATGACAAGTTCGGGAATCTCTTGACGCAGTCGACGATAAAATTTCTGTACGCCATCTAAATGACTACGCAAGCCTTCACCAAGACTGACATCACCATCACAACCCAATCCAATAGTATCATTATAATCTATTTTGATATAACCAATGCCATTCTCTTTAATCTGATTAATAACTTTTTTATTTAGATAGTCGTGAACCCAAGGATCTCTAAAATCTAAAAAACGACGATCGCCTTTTTGTAAGATATGCCCATCAACATTGAGCAGATGTTCCGTCTGCTCAAAAATTTTTGAACCGCTGGTACATGATTCAAACTCAAACCATATACCAGGAATAAAACCATTTTTACGGATGGTTGAACAGAGATTTTTAAAACCAGATGGATAGATTGCCTCAGCAATATTCCAATCACCAATACCAACTTGGCAACTTGCTTTCTCATTAAACCAACCATCATCCATAACCAAATATTTAACATTAGAGCCCTTTAGGGTATCGACAAGTTTTAACATATTTTCTTCGCTTGGCTGCCCCCATGAAGTGCACCACTCATTAAAAATAATTGGCAGTGATTTCTCGATCTCTGGCAAATAATGATTGTTACTCGCCTGAGCTTCAAGCAGATTATCATTTAACTCTTCAAGAGAACCAGCACAGGTTGAAACAGTAACTTCTGAGCTACAAAAAGATTCATCAACAGCCAACTGTTTTGCCCAATGTCCCACCTCCCTGTCAGCTTGTCCTCCACTAATATTGAGGGTATCATCAGTACGGTAAAGCTCTAGCTGCCATGAACCAGGTATTGATAAACGCGCTCCCCAGAAAACGCCCTTAGCTCTATCTTCTACAGCTATATAAGGAAAGTAACCTTTTACTGGCATTGAGCCTACTTGAGAAAAGCGTAAGCTTCTTACACCATGACCTGACCATGAACGCTCAAGATTTATATCTTCGATTGCCTGCTCTTGATGGCGACCCTCAGCACTCCAAGCACTCTGGTAGCGATGTAGGTAATAGGTATCCACAGCATCATCCTCTTGAAATGGTGAAATTTGAGATAGTGAAAAACTAGTTAGCATATCGATAATTATAGATTTATCGCTTCCGTTTTTAACCTCGGTTGAAATTTTAAGGTATACGCCCGTTTTAGGCATTACTAGACGGTGAGTGATATGCAAACCACGCTCATCTTTAAGGTAGGTCTCTATAACTTTTTCACCCGCTTCATTTTCTAATTCATTTTGCGAGTCAAAATGCATAGCAAGGGCAGCATCGGCATTACGCATAGTAGTACCAGCACTAAGTCGTCCCACTTCAATATCACCGCGCAGATGTAGATGCACAAGTGGATCAAGTTTACGTGCTGGAAAATTTAATTTAAAAAGCTCTTGCAGAGGCTTAACTGCTAACTCCTTATGCAGATTTTCTCGATGCTCAGTAACTTCATTGATAAGTGCTAATGGCAAAATAGAGAGAGCAACCTGCTTCTCTGCATTAATCCAATACTGTATGGTAATAGATTTTGTTGTGTATTCTTTAAGTAATTTCATAATATTTCACCTATATATTTAAAAATATAGTAAACCCTGCAATAGAGCTATCTTTTGGAAATAGCTATTCTATAAAAAATCATTAAACATCCCCAGAGAATTTCTGAGGATGTTCTGAAATATAATTATTTCAACTCTATCTTTAAAACATCTATACTATTTCTAGAAAGATGTTTAGGAGGTCTAATCCTTAATTCATCCTCTTTTAACAATTCTGTTCCCCAATAAGTAACCATCTCTACCTCGGAACCATCTTTAAAAATACTAATTTTTTTAACTAACCCATTTAATTCTGGAAGTATTAAGTCTCCCATTAGAGGATTGATTAAATGCAGATATAAGACTTTTTCATCTAATTTAGTATAATAACAACCTACTGGAGGTTTAAATTCAGATGCACCACAACCATATATTGTAGCGCCATATACATCAATCCACTCTCCTACTTTTGAAAGTACCTCGACGCTCTCAACAGGAAAATCACCCAAAGCATTAGGGCCAATATTCAAAAGCAAATTGCCTCCCATACTAACACAGTGAATCAAAGAGCGAATTACAGTTTCTGGAGTCTTCCAATTTTGATCTAAAACACAATATCCCCAGTTGTCATTTAAAGTCATACAGGTTTCCCAGTCCACCTGCTGACCATTAATTACTGGTGTCTGATTAGGCAAAGATATCTCTGGAGTACAATAATCACCGTAATAAACGGGGGTCTTTTCATAAGATAGCCTATCGTTGACTATAATTTCTGGCTGCAAAGTATAAACCATATCCAAAAGTTTTTCTGCCTCCCATTCTGATGAATCCTTATACTTAGATGTATAATCAAAAAACAAAATATCTATTTTGCCATAGGAGGTTAAAATTTGTTCAACCTGCGAATAAAGATACTTTCTGTAAACAACTAAATCTCTATCTGGCCAATCAGTTTTACCATCTTTACCATCAGGATGTTCAAGATCTGGAATACAATCAGGATGTCTCCAATCAATCAAACTATGGTAAAAGCCTATCTGGAATCCTTTTTTTCTAAAAGCCGCAACTAATTCTGCCGTAATATCTTTGCCGTAAGATGTATTTGTAATTTTAAAATCAGAGTATTTACTGTCATACATACAAAAAGCATCTAGATGTTTTGTAGTAAAAACTACATAACGCATGCCAAAATTCCAAGCGTCTTCAGCCCATTGCTCAGGATCAAAATTGGTCGGACAAAATTCATCAGCATATTTATCGTAATCTTCACTTGTCATATCGCTATAGTAACGCAACCACTCACCCTGTGCAGGCACGGAATAAATACCCCAGTGAATAAATAATCCAAATCGACCCTTGCGCCATGTCTCCATAGTCTGTGTGTTTCTTTTTTTAATCATTTTTAACCTTTTATTTTAGTGTTTTTAAAAACCATTCCATATATGTAATACATAATTGTTAACTTTATATATTTAACATAATTGGTGAAATACCTGTTGCCTTTATATCACCCAACCAAAATGCAACTGCCGCTTTTTGAGAAGAAATAGCATTGCTATATACGTTGGTATAATTGGGTATAGCGGGTAGCTCATAGAGATGGTAAGGACTGCCAAAAGAGGTAAAGACTACGTGATCGAAATTAACCCAAAAAGCTCGCCAAAACGACATTAACAGCTCGCCGGTCATTCTAGTGGTTCCCAATCTGCTCTGGTGTATAATTGATATATTGATAAAAACAGCCTTGTACTTAGAGCATTCTTTTAAAAGGGTGGTATGTTTTGGGTTTACCAAATGCGTAACTTTAAATCCTCGTCTTTGCAGTTCCTTATCCACCTCCGGTAGCTCACGTTTTTCACTATCCTTGTCTATATACCCAATAGTAACCGTTAAAACCTTGTCACCTTTTTTAAGAGTTAAAGGTAATAAGTCTTTCTCATTTCTAATAAGAGTAATACTTTTTTCTGCTATGGTTTTGTCGACTAGCTTAAAACTTTCAAGCTGTTCTTTGTTTGGTGCACTAAATTTAACACCATCCAAAAGCCCTACTCTAGCCTTTAATTCTAAAACACGCCTTACTGCATCATCTATGCGATCCATTGATAACTTTTTGTTTTTTAAAGCATCAATAATGCGTTGTGTATCTTCTTTGGGGTTCCCAAAAAGAACCATATCAGATCCTGCTGCTATATTTTTTACTGCAACTTCATCTGCTTTTACGTGAGAATTAATCCCCACCATACTTATGGCATCAGATACAATAAGTCCGTCAAAGCCCAACTCTGTTCGTAAAAGGTCTATCTGGATTTTTTTGCTGAGTGTAGCAGGCGGTGCACCCTTATACCCTTTGCCACTGTCCTGAAAAGGTAAGGCGATATGACCTGGCATAATTGTCATGGTTCCTGCTTTAATTACCTCTTTCCAAACACGTCCATAGCTATTATGCCACTCCTCTTTAGATAGGGAATTAACACTGGTACAAAAATGTTGATCTCTATCATCATCACCATCTCCTGGAAAATGTTTACAACAGGCTGCCATTCTATCGCAATCTTGTATACCCTCGATATAGGGTTTTGCCATTTTAATAACCTGCGATGCACTATCCCCTAAAGCACGCACTCCCGTAATTGGATTATTATAATTGAGTGCAAGGTCTACTATTGGGGCTAAAGTCCAGTGAAAACCACGTGCACGTCCTTGTGATGCGGCCGCAAGGCCAACAGTTTTTATTAACGAAGGGTCATTTGTAGCACTAGCCGCCATAGGCATCGGAAACTCAAGATCCCCCTGCACAACTGAACCAGCACCGTTTTCAAGATCACCCGAAACAATTATTGGTATCTTACTTCCTTTTAAACAATCTACTATTTCACGCACTCTGTTTTTGCTACACGGAGGAATAAAAACTGAACCTAACGGATGCTCGGCAAGAATAGCCTCAATCTCTTGAGGTGTTTCATTATTAATATTCCAGCAAAGCACCTGCGAAGCTTTTTCTTCTATTGACATATTAGAAAGAAGCTCTCCAATTACTTCTTGCTGTTTTTTTGTTATTTTTTTTAACATATAATAAACCTTTCAATTATGACTCTTCTTATCTTTAAAAAATATATAGGTGAAGAATAATGCTAAAAATAGAGGTAACAACTATGTTTTTAGGGATTTTTCTTATAAAAAAAGACAAATCTTATACCAAATGGCATAAGTTACGATCTCTAAATTCTTTTAGAGATATACCTTCAGTCTTTTTGAATATACGGCTAAAATAGCTTGGATCACGATAACCAGATGCCCAAGCTATTTCTGAGAAGCTAAGTTCATTAGCGACAATTAGTTGTCGTGCAAATTCTAGCCTTGTCTTTGTTATAAATTTACCAAGTGAGCCACCCGTTTCACGGCTAAAAAGTTGTGATAAATAATCGGGATTACAGTTAATACGCCGTGCTATCTGAGCAACACTCAAGGTAGAGTCATAAAATTCTGCCTGAACAATATGCACGACTCGCTCTACTTTACTATTTCTCTTTTTTTGCGATTGAATTTGCAGACCGTTTTTACAAAAAGCTAAAAAACTAAGTAGCAGGCCATCGCAAATATTTTTATTATCTTGACAGAGAATTATATCTTTCAAATAATTTCTAATCGAAACACCAGGTGTCTGAGCCGGAAAATAATCACTACAAACGCAAGGACGACCAGCTTTGTCACTCGAAAGGTGAATAATCAACGTACTAACCATTGAGGCAACAATATTTAAAAAATCTTTAGAGCCAATAGTTCGTTCAGTGTGATAAACCTTGGAATCGATGATGCAAAACTCACCTTTATGAAGAGTAAAATCTTTAGCAGGCGTGTAAAAACGCGTTGCCCCACCTATTTGATAAAAAAATTCAGGAGTATTATGAAAATGCATATCCCGAGTATTTTTTTTAGTACTGTCAGCCACAGCAATATGCAGTTTATATTTCCCGCTTTTTAGCCTATTTATAGCACTGTCGATTTCTAATATAGCTCCATTTATATCCATTAAAATATTGTAGCAAATTTATAGTTTGTGCCTATATCAAACCGAACTATCGTACTTAAGCAAAGTTATATACAAATTTTTTTCTTATAAAAATTTTAACGTCAAATTATAAATGAATTTTTATGGCGGAGAGACAGGGATTTGAACCCTGGGTACCCGTTAAGGTACACACGCTTTCCAAGCGTGCACGATCGGCCACTCCGTCATCTCTCCGTAAAAAAAAGCCCTAGACAAAGCTAGGGCTGAATTTTTGGTACACCTGATAGGGTTCGAACCTATGACCTTCGGTTTCGTAGACCGACGCTCTATCCAGCTGAGCTACAGGTGCAAGTTGTTGAGCCAAAGATTATATAAATTTAAGACTTACTCGCAAGTAAAAAACGTAAATAATCCCATTAAACTAATTTATCTTCTATCACCTTAACAACTTTATCGATAGCTATGCGTTCTTGACGCATATCATCACGATAACGAATAGTTACTGTGTTATCTTCCATAGTTTGAGTATCCACAGTCAAACAAAATGGAGTGCCAATTTCATCATGTCTGCGATAACGTCTACCAATTGCATGTTGTTCGTCATATTTGCAATTAATGCCTTTAGCAACAAACTGTTTTACTATTTCACGAGCTTTTTCTGGCATTCCATCTTTTTTGACTAATGGTAAAATAGCCACTTTAATTGGGGCAATTCTTGGCGCAAACCGCAAAACAGTACGCCCTTCCTTACCATCAACACCCTCTTCTTCATCAAAAGCATCAAGTAAAACCATTAATGTTGCACGAGTTGCACCTGCGGCAGGTTCAATAACATAAGGGGTTAAATGAACACCTTTTTTGCCTGTCTCTGGATTTTCACGCTCAGGATCAAAATATCTTAACTTTTGCCCTGAATGTTTTTCATGTTTTTTTAAGTCATAATCTGTACGACTGGCAATACCTTCAAGTTCATCCCAGCCCCATGGATATAAGTATTCAACGTCATAACAATTATCTGAATAATGAGCCAATTCATCTTCATCATGCTTACGCAAGCGTAAATTTTCTTGTTTAACCCCTAGACGCTCTATATACCAATTTAAACGTTGATCTTTCCAATAGTCTAACATCTCGGCACTTTGTTCTGGATAACAGAAAAACTCCATTTCCATTTGTTCAAATTCACAAGATCTAAATATAAAATGTTCCACTGTTATTTCATTACGAAAACTTTTACCTTGTTGAGCAATACCAAATGGCAACTTCATTGACATAGATTGCATAACATTATTAAATTGCACAAACATTGCTTGTGCGGTTTCGGGTCGCAAATATACTGCCGATTTGTTTTCAATGTCATATATTTTTTGCAACAATTCTTCTTTGCTACAATCTTTATTGTTTAAAAACATTTCAACCATATCATTTTTATTATCAACTGGTCCAATACTTGTTTTAAACATTAAATTAAAGTTTTTTTCTGCGGATAAAAAAGGACTGCCACAATTAGGACATACGTAATTACGCTCTGCTTTAGCACCCGAAATAGTTTTTTTAGAACGGCTTAAACCTGTAATTCCCTGTTTTTCAAAAGACTCCATAGCCACTTTTGCACGCCCTTTGTCCGCAAATACAATATCACAATCTGTACCTATCTCTACACTTGGAGCCTTATCTGCTCTAAAACGCTCTTTACACACCAAGCAATCTACTAAAGGATCAGAAAATCCCGCCAAGTGACCAGATGCTTGCCAAACATCTTTTTTCATTATAATTGAGGCATCTATTCCGACAATGTCTTCACGTTCATGAACCATTGACTTCCACCATTCACCCATGATATTACGTTTTAATTCAGCACCTAAGGGACCGTAATCATAAGCTGACTTTAAACCACCATATATTTCGCTGGACTGAAAAACAAAGCCTCGGCGTTTGCATAAAGATATTAATTTTGACATTGTGTCGTTGTCGGCCATTTTGTCTAACTCACTACAATAAAAGGATTAAAGGCTCAATATACTAATGATAAGTATAAAAAAAACAAGAAATACTTTGAACCAAAAAACTATCTATGCAGAATATATAAATATGAACAATAATAATAATTTTACTGAAGAAGATATTGAAAATTTAATTAACACTTTTACTAAATCCAATATTACTGACATTGTTGGCGCGCTTAATTGCATTACTAAATTATATGGATACATTCCGCCTAATTGTTTGCCAAGTGTTGCCAAATATTTGAACATAGAAACAAATAAAATTCAATCTATTATTTCTTTTAATAATTGTTATAGTCTTGAAGCTCAAAAAAAACAAATACAAATTTGTGTAGGTCATGCCTGCTCTGCTAAAGGGTCATTACAAATATTAAATAAATTGCAAAAGCATACTGATTTAGATGTTAAAACTTGTAAATGTTTTGGGGATTGCACTAATGCCATTGTTGTAAAACTTAACAATACAAAATATAATAAGATGGATTTAGATAAATGCTTAAATAAACTAATTTAAGCATTTATTGACTTTTAAAATTGTCATTCTAAAATTACGCATCATTAAATATAATAAATTACTATAATACTAGGAGTTCTCCTGTGGAATTAGCAAATCTTAAAGGCCATAAAGTTGGCATGTGTGTTTCTGGTGGTTTAGACTCAAAAACTGTTACTAAGTTATTTAAAGAAAACAATATAGATGTTGTTTGTTTTTCTGCCGATTTAGCACAGCCAGACGAAAAAGATATCAACGATATTATTACAAAGATGAATCCTTGTGGTGCCAAAACTATAATTGTCGATGTCAAAGAAGAAATGGCAGAGATTTGCTTACAAACTATTAAATGTGGTGCAAAATATGATGGTGGTTATTGGAACACAACAGGTATTGCACGTGCAGTTACAGTCAAAGGCATAATTGAAGCAATGAAAAAAGAAGGCTGTACTATTTTAGCGCACGGAGCAACTGGACGTGGTAACGATCAAATGAGATTTGAACGCTACACATTATCTTTAGCGCCAGAATTTAAAGTTTACGCCCCTTGGAGAGACCAAGAACTTCTTAAAAAATTTCCTGGCCGTACCGAAATGGTTGATTACCTAACAGAATTTGGCATTGAAGCCATAGTTGGTATGAAGAAAAAATATTCAACAGATGCCAATCTCGCTGGACTATCCCATGAAGCTGAAGATTTAGAAAGCCTTGAAACGCCTTGTACAATCGTTGAACCAACTATGGGTGTTTGGCCTCAAGATGCTCCTGATAAAATTGAAACAATAACTGTAAAATTTGAACAAGCTCGTCCTGTAGAATTAAACGGTCAAAAATTAAATGCTTTAGAAATGATGCAAGAAGCCAACAAAATAGGCGGTCGTAACGGAATCTGGATGAAAAATGCCTTAGAAAACCGTA
The DNA here is from genome assembly GCA_027063065.1 of Planctomycetota bacterium. Lineage (GTDB taxonomy): Bacteria > Planctomycetota > JAMOSO01 > JAMOSO01 > JAMOSO01 > JAMOSO01. Next base: position 36,855 of record JAMOSO010000070.1, read on the forward strand.
TTATTGGCACAAAAAGTAGAGGTGTTTACGAAGCCCCAGGAATGGAAATTTTACACCAAGCCTTAGAACAAGTCTATCAGGCTGTTTTAGATAGAGCATCTTCTGGCTTATACAAACAAATGTCAACTATAGTATCTGATATGATATATGATGGACGTTATTACGATCCTGCATGTACTGCTGCCATGGCAGCAATAGATAGCTTAGCAAAAAATGCCAATGGTATTGTTAGCTTAGGTTTGTACAAAGGTAATATCTTTTTTCAAAGTTTAACAGAAGTTAATGCTAGTTTGTATAACGAAGCAGACTCTTCTATGGAAGCAAGTAATGGTTTAAACCCTGTTTCTTCGCAAGGTTATGCAGATATTATTGGGGTTGAAGCAATTTCATTAGCAAAAGCTGGACAAATCAGAAAATAATATGAAACGAGATAGCATTTACGACATTGATACCACCGATGAGGCGTTAGTTAAAAGACGCGTCATCGGTTTAGCAATGGATTGCCCAATCAACAATCAACAAAATAATTGTCCATTAAAAGAGTTAAGAAAGTATAGTTTTGAAGATAGAATTAAAAAAATAAATGAAATGGATCATAAAACCAGGGTTAAGATTTATTTACATCATCGTAATTGTTTAAGTAACTTAGAGTAGTGCATAAACTTTTAAATAATTTAAAATCATTAGAACTTAATCAATACCGTGATGAATTTGCTGAATTAATTAAAAAAGCAGATTATCACGCAACACATACGCATGGATTGGGTAAAAAGTTTATACAGACATTAAAACAATTACCCAATATCAAACCAGATAATATAAATTTAACTTTAGACAGTATTAAAATTGGCAATAAAAATCAGTTAAATGCGATACAACAAAATGATTTAAGGGATTTGCTAATGTCTTTTCATCCATGGAGAAAAGGCCCTTTTAATATTTTTGGCATACAAGTGGAGTCTGAGTGGGATTCTTCGTTAAAATGGAAACGTATTCAACCACACTTAAGCCCACTATACCACAGAAAAATATTAGATATCGGTTCTAGCAGTGGGTATTATATGTTTAAAATGGCAGAGCAAAATCCACGCTTTATATTAGGTGTGGAGCCGTTTATTTCATTTTATTATCAATATTTAGCAATACAACATTTTGCACAGATACCGCAAGTTTATACCATTCCAACCCGTTTGGAAGATTTACCACAGATAAATAATTACTTTGATACCATATTTTGTATGGGAATTTTATATCATCGCAGAAGCCCTCTTGATTTCTTAAAACAGATGCAATATCTATTAAATAAAGACGGCGAATTGGTGCTAGAAACCTTAACAATTCCTGGAGAAGATGAAGTATCTTTAACCCCAAAAAAACGTTATGCAAAAATGCATAATATCTTCTTTATTCCAACAGTTAATTGCCTGCGATTATGGCTAGAAAAATGTGGTTTTTGTGATATTAAATTTATTTCCACAGTAGCAACTACAAATAAAGAACAACGCAAAACCAGTTGGATAAAAACAGAAAGTTTACAAGACTTTTTAAATCCAAAAGACAACACAAAAACAATAGAAGGTTATCCAGCACCAGAACGTACTATTTTTATAGCCAAAAAAAAATGTAACTGATAAATCAATTCAATAATTTACCAGATAATTTGCCTTATATTTACAAATCTCTACAAATTATATTTACTACAGCATCGCGCGTGAAAGGTTTTGACAAATATGATAAACCTTCAGTATGCCCTATTTTATCGACTATGTCTTCCCAAGTGTAATCCGAATAAGCAGATGTAATAATTATTTTTGCATTATGTTTTATTTCTTTTATTTTTTTAGCAGCCTCAATACCATTAATTCCTGGAGGCATACGCACATCCATAAATACAAAGTCATAACATTGTCCTAAACTCAACTTAGACTTAAATTTTTCTACGCCTTCATGACCTTGCAATGCAAAATCCAACGATATATTCAAATTAACTAAATTGTTTGCAGAATCTTCATCTGTGTTATTATCAGTAAAAATAGTATCAAATAAATTATTTAATTTATTTTTTATATCTAAATTTGAGATATCATATAAAACGGCTTTAAAAGATTCGTGTATACTTTTATTATCATCAACGATTAAAATAGACAATACATCATTGTGATTGGTTGTTTTCGCTTTATTTTTACTTATTAAATCTTTGGCGATATTTAATAATTCTTGCCAAGAATAAGGCTTATCAAATACGTTACACGCACCTGCATCTAATGCGTTTTGAGCATAACCTTCATCATCTGTATACCCACAAGCTGTAATAGCTATTATTGGCTGTCGATTATTTTTCTGTTTTATTTTTTTTATCAGCTCTATACCATCCATAATTGGCATAAAGATATCTGTTATAACTAAATCAAAAGTTTTATCATATTTATTTAATGCTTCAGAACCATCATTTGCACAAACAACTTGATATCCTGCCTTAGTTAAAATTGAATCTAAAATACAAAGATGCGTATGATCATCGTCAACTACTAAAATTTTACACATAAATCACTCCTCCTGTTAAACACAACTACCCAACATATTATTTTAATAATACGTTACTATATTAAGTATACTCTTGCCTAGCCAAAAACAAAGGCAAGAGTGTTAAAACTTAAATTAATTAACCATTTCTCTAGCAGATTGCAAAATATCGCCACCTGCTTTTATATAATCTTTTTGCAAATCACGCGCATTATCAATGGGTTTTGTTGATGCTAGTTCAATATAGTATCTAAATTTTGGTTCTGTGCCACTTGGACGTAATAAAATCCAACTTTTATCTTCAAAGATTACTTTTAAACCATCAATAATATTAATATCTGCAATAGTTTTAGTTACATTACCTATTTTTATATTATCACCAATATTATATAACTTATTTTGCAAAACATTAACAACTTCTTTTTTGTATGCTTCCCACGCCTCTACACTTACCCCTTTAACATCTGCACCTGCTTTATCTGGATAAAAATAACCAACATTTTTTTGTAATTCATTATACTGAACACTTAAATTTTTATTTTGTGTAGCCATAAGTTCCAATGCCATTATAAAGCCAGCAAGCGCACATTTTTCTAGCGTATGTCCAATAAAAGATATGCCATCAGATTCTTCAAAGCATACTAAAACTTTACCAGAACCCAATGGTTGGCGAAAATTCTTAAATCCTACTGCAGTTTCAAAGACTTCTTTGCCAGCTTGTTTAGCAACTTCTAAACCAAAATCAGAACTTGGTGCAGTTGAAGCTACCCCGCCATCTAAACCATTGGCCAACAAACCTGCATACGCTAATGCTCCAAAACGATTCATATCAATATCCATATCCATATCAGCAAATCTAATTCTATCGGCATCTGGATCTAAGGCTACTGCCAAAGTAAATTTACGTCCTTTTGCCTTTAATATCTCGATTAAAGGTGCTTGGTTTTTAGCGCTTGGTTCTGGCTTTACACCATGAAAACTAAAATCTTCATCCTCATGTAAAAATTGCAGCGAGTCTGCTTCATTAAGTTTATCAATAGTTGCTTTGCCCAATAAAGCTTGAATAAATCCGCGACTTGATCCGTGCATATAATCAACAACTAAAGATATATCACTGGCGTTTTTTTCTAACCATGTGCGAATTTTTTTTAAATCAAATGCCTGGGCTTTGTTTAAAACAAACTCAGTAAACATATCTGGAGCATTAATATCAGTTTTTAAACTATCATATTTTGCGGAAGAGATTTTAAAATCTACATTCATATATGCATTGGCATTTGTTTCTATTAATGATGTTAAATTTACATCAGCTGGCCCACCATCTGCAGGATTAAATTTAATACCAGCATACTCCATCGGATTATGTGATGGTGTAAAATTTATTGAACCTGCACCACCTAATTCAGTCAATAATGCAGAACCAACTCCTGTAGGGCATTCACCAGCAAAATAAATTTTAATATCTGCCTGTGCTAGCTCTTTCATGGCAACATCCATAAAGATATCACCCATAAAACGGTTATCGCGTAAAACCAAAATACCCTTATTTTGCACATCTGCAAAACTGCTATACCCATTGGTCTTTAAAAACTCTTCCGTCTTCATCATCTCTATAATTGCACGCACTACTTTATGCACATTCAAAACAGTAAATCCCTCACCAATAACACCACGCCAACCTGATGTACCAAACACTATTGTGGTCGAACTTTGAGAATTATGTGCTTTATCCCCTTGAAAACTTCTGATTTCATCAATAGTTAATCTGCACAATAACCTCTGCGACTCATTTACAGGCTCATCATTGTAATAATTACCTATAATATTAGCTACTTCCCACAAGTGTTTACCATTTAAACATTCAATAATATTTTGCTTAGTTTTATCATTAATAAAATTTAAATCTGTATCTAATAATGACATAATCTTAGAGATTAATTGATTTTGTTCTGTAACTATATCCATAAAATATTCCTTAATATAAAAAAATTATTATATCCATTTTATATGTATAAACCAATAATGTTTATACATATAGGCCTATACAAAAGCTTTTATCTGTAACATTTTAGTTGTTTATTGACAAGTAAATACCATTCAATATGATATCGACTTCACGCCGAAGTGGTGGAATGGCAGACACGTCAGCTTGAGGGGCTGGTGGGACATAGTCCCGTGCGGGTTCGACCCCCGCCTTCGGTACCAATAATATGATTAATAATAAACCAAAAATATTACGCATTATTACTCGTCTAAATATAGGTGGGCCAGCAATCCAAGCTATAACCCTTGCCAACAGTATGCCTAATCATTTACTTGTATATGGCTCGTTAGATACTGACGAAGGTGATATGCTAAATTTTTTAAAATTAAAAAATGATAACTACATCTATTTGCCTGAATTACAACGCCCTATAAAATTAATTGCAGATATAAAAGCATTTATAAAAATCATTAAAATCATCATAAAATTTCAGCCTGATATTATACATACACATACTGCAAAAGCTGGCCTAGTTGGCAGAAGCGCTGCAATTTTTGCCAGAATTATAATTAATAAAAAATATAAAATTATTCATACTTATCATGGACATGTTTTTAGTGGCTATTTTGGTAATGTAAAAACTAAGCTATTTATATATTTAGAAAAACTTTTATCTTTATTTAGCCATTCAATCATTACTATTAGCAATCAATTACAATCTGAGCTAGTTCACACATATAAAATCACAAACAAAAAAAAGTGCCATATAATACCTTTAGGTTTTAACCTAGAACGCTTCTTAAATGCCGACAAAAATGCTATTCGCAAAGAATTTAATATTAAACCATCTACAAAAATTTGTATTAATGTCGGCAGATTAGTCCCAATTAAAAATCAAAAATTTTTAATTGAAGCATTTGCAAAACTGCTTAAAAAACAACCTGATACTTGTCTTTTAATAGTAGGCGATGGAACATTAAAACATCAATTAAAACAACAAGTGAACAGTTTAAATATAACTCAAAAAATAATTTTTTGTGGTTGGCGACAAGATATGCCCAATTTATATGCCAGCGCCAGCTTAAATCTATTAACTAGTATTAATGAAGGCACTCCAGTTGCCATTATTGAAGCTGGTGCAACAGCTACACCAAGTTTAAGCACAGATGTTGGTGGAATAAAAGATGTTATAACTAATAATCAAACTGGTTTTTTAATAGAAGCTAATTCATCGACACAAATATTTGCTGATAAAATTAATCATTTATTAAACAACATCTCGCAATGCTCAAAAGTAGGTATCAATGCAAAAAATAAAGTTTTACAAGAATATAGTTTTAATAAATTAACCGAAAATTTAATAAATTTATATAAAAAGTAGTTTAAGCAAATGCTAAAATTACTGCCATTGGCAATGGCGAAAACAATGTTGAAAGTACAATCCCACCTGCAGCCAAATCAGTATCACCTCCTAATTGATCAGTCATAACATAACACATAGCTGCCGCTGGAGACGCCGAAAACAACAAAGCTATTAATCTTTCAATATCATTTAAACCTAAATACATACAAACATAATAACAGACCAGTGGGTTAATAATAATTTTCACAAACGATGCTATACTTGCGTAAATGGCAACTGATTTGATACGCCCCACCATCAATGATGCACCTACCCCCATTAAGGCAAACGGCATAGAAATACCAGAGATGACCACAATTGTACGCTCGATGACCTTGGGTAAGGGCAAGTTTAATAACCCATAAACCAACCCCAATAAACCAGACAAAATAATAGGATTTGTAATTAATTTTTTTAACGATAGTTTGAGTCTTTGTGTAGCACTTACTTCGCTATTACCCAAACCGATTAAAAGAACAGGAACAGCTAAAAAGTTATATAACACCATAATTGGTATAATAGACATAACAACCATACCCTGAATAGAATTATCAACACCTAAGCCATCTAAGGCAAAAAATACAACTGGCAACCCTACAAAAGCTTGATTACCACGGTACCCCCCTTGAACTAAAGCGCCCATAGATTTTTTTGGCACTCGCAAAATAAGCGATAAAATATAGCCCAATAAAATAATTAAAATAGAAGTGATACCCAGAGCCAAAAACAATTTAACCGCTCTGTCTTCAATAAAATGCACTGCCGATGCCTTAAAAAACAATAAAGCAGGCAAACCAACATAAAAAACCAACTTGTTGGTCTCTTTAAAAAAGTGTGGTGATGTGAATTTTTGCTTACGTAAAATTACACCTAAAGCCACTAGAATAATAATTGGAGCTAATGTATTAAAAATATATACCATTTTAATATTTTAACAAAATCAAATAAAATAACACATTAAAAAGACATCTGTAAATTTAAAAACACCCTTTTTACAATTGCAACCTCACCTTTCTATGTTAGAATTTATTATTATTATTTTACTTGGGGAAGTATGTCCGAGGCAGTTTGTGAACAGCTAGAAAAGATTATTGATCATTTGCCACCACTAAGCCCATCTGTATCCAAAATACTTGAATTGGCTAACGATATAAACGCATCTCCAAAAGACTTATTGAATATTATAAAAATTGATCCCGTCTTAACTGGCAAAATTTTAAAAGTAATTAATAGTGCTTATTATGCTATACCAAATCAAATTGCCAGCCTCAATAAAGCTTTAATACTTATGGGTTTTAATACTATTAAAAATTTAGCCCTGTCCACCGCTGTCATCGATAATATTAAAACAGAAAACAATAACGATTTTGACAACTCTGCATTGTGGGATCATTGTTTGGCAGTTGCTGTTGCTTCAAAATCATTAGCTCGTGCTGTTGGAGTAAAAATAACACAACTAGAAGAACATTTTATTGCGGGACTATTACATGATATTGGCAGAGTAGTTATTATACAAAATTTACCTGAGCAATATATCAACGTTATAAATCACCAAGAATTTGGACAAAGACCCACTATAGAAATAGAAGAAGAAATAATGGGCATTAATCACTGTGAAGCAGGAGCTATTATTGCCCAAAAATGGCAACTACCAGAATCATTAACAACTGTTATTAAAAATCACCATACCGATAGCGACCATCTCGGTACTTGTATTGTGCATATTGCTGATAAATACTGCAAAAAATCACAATGTGGATACGATATCGATAGCGATTATAAAATTCGCAAACAAAACATTACCACTGTGGGTATTTCTGGCGAACAAATACTTCTGTCTATGCAAAATCTAACAGAAGATATAGAAAAAGCACAAATATTACTCTCAACATAAGGAGATTGTATGTTTCTAAAAGTTTGGGGTTGTCGAGGTTCTTTGCCTACTCCTGGATCAACAACTGTAAAATACGGAGGAAATACATCATGCTATGAAATCCGTAATAATGACAATGAATTATTAATTTTAGATGCTGGCACAGGTCTGCGTGAACTTGGCAATTCACTTATGAAAGAACTGCCTTTAAAAGCACATATGCTGTTTTCTCATACCCATTGGGATCATATTATGGGATACCCATTTTGTGTACCAATTTTTATACCTGGTAATGTATTTCATCTTCACGGACCTACGCATTTTAATAGTAGCTTTGAAGATGTTATGACAAAATCTATGGATTACACATTTTTTCCTGTCAGAATGCAAGAGCTTGGCTCTACATTAACATTTGAAGATATGAAAGAAGGTGTTTATGAGTTTGGTTCTTTTACAATCAATGTAAAATATATGAACCACCCAATATTATGTTTAGGATTTAAAATAAACTGCGATGGCAAAACTATAGTCTATACAGGCGATACAGAACCTTATTACGACACAGTATATGGCGATAATGAACCAAGCGATGAAGACGAAGAAATTGAAAAAGCAGAATTGCTAGAATTTGTAAACTTACAAAATGAAGGCATAGTAGAGTTTTTACGCGATGTTGATTTAGTAGTATATGATTGTACCTATACGGCAGAAGAGTACCCTGCCAAAAAAGGCTGGGGACACACATCAATGGAACACGCTATCGATGTATGTGAAAAAGCAAAAGTAAAACAATTAATTATGACTCATCATGAACCAACCAGAACAGATGAACAATTAGATGAATTACTAAAAAAATTACGAGCACAACTAAAAAATACTAATTCAAAATTAGTCATCGATTTTGCAAGAGAAAAGCAAACCTATACACCGTAAATATATAGGTCATAATAGATACTATTATGACCTATACCCAATTTAATTTAATTGATGGTTGCTAAATGTAGCAACCATTTTTATACCACTATCTGTTAATGACACCCCTGGATTAGAAGAATCATGATTAATTAAATGTTTATTATTTAAATATGCCAAGTGTAATTCAATTTCACCGGGCGAATGATTTAAATTTTCTGATAATCTGTCAATATCTAAGGTGTTATTACTAGAAGATACTAGCTCTAATAAAATTGATTTTTCTAAATCAGCCAAAGAATCTTGACCAGCTATTTCTAGACCAGCCTTTTTATAGTTTTCAATTTGTTGACGTAACAAAGCAATTTCAACAGCTGATTTTTCTAACTCATACTTTAATTCATTATTTTCAGTTTGTAGAGATTCGTTTTTATCTCTCAGTAATTGATTATTAATATGCACTTGAGTAAAATTTTCATCACGCAATGATATACTGCTTCTTAAACTAGTAAATTCTTCTTCGCTTAATTTATCCTTAAACGCTTCTAAAACTTGTATCATTTTTGCTCCTATTTTATTCCAGTCTTAAACCAGAGGGCAATCCCTCACCAAATACAACATCCTTATCTGCATTCGAGATAGGTATATATTTTTCTACAAACTCTATTGTATTTTTTTGTGCTTTATTATCCTTTAAAAACTTCAAAAAACGCTGTCGTGATGTAGCATCTAAATCTCTAAATCTATCATCACATTGACGAGCTATCATTGCAATCTCAACCAATGCATCTGCAGACAACCCACGCAACTTTACAATATCATCCATAAGTCTTCTTATATGCTTAGATGATACCACAGAATTAAGTGGTCCGTAAAGAGGAACTCTAGAGCCAAGTCGTCCAAAGGCCCAAATAGCGTTACCCCTTGCGGTACCAACACCATCCTTTTGAATTATTTTTAAAATAATTTCCATTAATTCCAGTTTTAAACTAGGTTCTAATCGTTCTAACGAGCCTATTAAACGCCAAAATTCACCTGCCTCATGATGCTTCATTTTACCAGTCTTTTTATTTAATAAACTTGCTTTAAAATTAGCTAGTGGTTTTTTTGCCAACTCACGTTGCTGTCCACTATTTAATCCGCCAGCAATTCTGTTAAATAATAACCACCAATCACTCATACATTGCTGATTGCGATGATGTATTACGCCACTATGAAAAACCTCCCACATCTGTTTAATACGCCAATCATCTATATCCACACCAAAACCAGGGCGCAAACAAAAGCCTGCTAAATATAACCACCGCATCTCGTGTTTTGCCGAGCGTTTTCGACCATCTCGATTTTCAAAAACTAAATTAAAAAACTGTCTTAACACAATTAAATTCCATTGCCAGCGTTCTTGATTAGTAATATCTTCTAATAATTTTAAAATCTTATCAGGGTCATTATTGCCTAAAAAAGCATTTTTAATTATTAATTCAGCTTGATTTAATTGACTATCAGTACAACCTTGTAAGGCAATATTATCTTTATTATTCTCTACGTCTAATATTGCCTTTGGGTCAAACTCTAAACGCCATTTTCGATTGCCTTCAATTTCGCGACACCACAACTCTAAAATACCAATGGCACTTAATTTAGACTCTAGTATTACATCTACTTCTGTTGCACGTTTTTTCTTTTTACCTATTTTTAATAAACTTCGCAAAGGATTGCATCTTTTTAAACCTTCCACTGCAATTAAAGTACCAGCTGGAACTACTTGATTTGTTTTAGAACTAAACAACCCAAACTGTACTGGTTGATTAATTTTTAAATGCATAGGCAATGTATCAATTAAATAATTTTGTCCCTCTGACATTCCCGCAGGAGCAATAGATAAAGCTTTGGACTGATTGTTTTTATCGGCAACTTCAATAAAAGTAGAGTGAGCCAAGCCACCGCCGATACGTTGCCCCCACCCCCTGCGAACCATCGCATAACTGGCCGCACCCTGACTAACTGCCAAGTCTAAACGTGGAACATGCAAAGATGGAATATTGCAATTATACCAATGTTTTAATGCTAGTAAAATTCTGTCTCTAAATAATTTAGACTCAAAAAAACCACCATTAAATAATATTACATCAGGAGCTCTGTCCTGTAAATTTTTAACTAAAAAACTTGCCAGATGTTTAGTTATCGCAGAATCACTTACGTAAGGTAAACCAAACTCCTTAAAACCAGAATTGACATTTTTAGGTTTTTCGTTTAATGAGACTAACGGCATAAACCCCTCGATTATATTTTGAGTTATTTCTTCTCGATATAATTTTATCTGCCGTGAACCTCCAACTAAAGAGCGACCACTACCTGCCAAATTAATTACGAGTTCATCAGGAGGTACTGCTGAAAAAAACTGCTCTTTGGCATCTTGAGATCCAGCCACTAACATACCCCAATCACGAGGAGATAGTTTTTCGTTAAGTCTCATAGCAAGCTCTGCGCTATGGGCTATCGATAAATCTAAATTATCTCCACCCAATAATAAATGTGCACCTACAGCTTCACGCTTAAAACCCAATTTTGCGTCTTTTTCTTCAGCTATTGAAATTAAAGAAAAATCGCTTGTTCCTCCACCAATATCACACACTAATACAACTTGATTAGCCTTTAACACATCTTGCCAAGATGCTTGATTGCGCTCTAACCAAGCATAAAAAGCCGCCTGTGGTTCTTCTAGTAAAACTGGATTTTCAATCCCTGCCAAGGCGGCTGCCTTAACAGTTAGGCTTCTAGCCATATCATCAAAAGATGCCGGAACAGTTATAACAATATCCTGTTCACACAATGGATAATCAACAAAAACTTGATTCCATTGATTAACAATGTGTTTTAATATAGTTGTAATGGCCTTTACAGGACTAAGAGGTGTTATATCTTCCGCACCGTGCCATGGCAAAATTGCTGCTGTTCTATCAACCCCATCATGGCATAACCATGATTTTGCCGAACTAATAACCCTACCTGGTGTTAAAGCCGATTGCTTTCTAGCTAATACGCCTACAGAAACATCGCCTTTAGTTGGGTAATAAATAAAAGATGGTAAAACTTCATTGGATGATATTTCACCAACAGCTATTTCTTGTTCAATGGCAAAATTGCGAATTGTAATATTTGTATCATGGCTATCAACATAACTCACAGCTGAGTTTGTTGTACCCAAATCAATACCTACTACAAAGCGACTATTCTTCGCGGGCATTAAATTCAAACTTCCAACGCTGTGTGCCATCCAAGCTAATTGCCCATAATTCTAACGCACCAGTCTCTTGTAATTTAGCTTCTAATTTTACGCTTACAACTTCGCCTGATTCATAACCCTGAGTTGGTAAATCTGCCACAATAGTATCTGCTTCTTCAACATCTGCGGTTATAGTTGGCAATAATGTACCGACATTATCATCAGGGCGTAACGTAGAGCTAAAAAATGGAAATGTTGCCCGTTGACCAACTACAAGCCCTAACGGCTCGCTTGGAATAGCTAAACTTGTGCCTTCTTCCATACCTCTTGGCACAACACATAAGCCCTGCATTGGTTTTGGCATTCCTGGAATAGCCATTGCAGCTGTTTCAAAACCTAAATAATAAGACCTTGATGTACCGCCGCGAATACGCAATCCATTGCCAGCGCGCACAATAGCATAATAACTGGCACCCTGCGCAACAGATATATCCAAATTGTGCTCAGAGTCTAAAACTGTTGGCCTAAGTCCAAGCCATTTTTCAATTGAATTCAACACTCTATCCTGAAACATTGCAGCCTTAAACACGCCACCGTTAAAAATAATATGTGTTGGTCCGCCTTCAATTTCCGCAGAGTGTTCACGTAAAAAAGTAGCTAAATGTCTGGTAATTGCAGCGTCAGACTCATAAGCCAAACCAACTTGTACAAATCCAGTGGATGCTCTTTGTACTTGCTCGTCAAAATTTACTTCTGGGAAAAAACCATTGAGCAAAAAATCTTGTACAGTTTTTTTATTTAACTGTGTAGAGATACTAGAACCAATAATACTACGTCCTTTGCCCTTAATAGAAATAGTATGAGTATCTTGTAAAGCGTCACCCAATAAACTTTCTTTTGCATCACGGCAACTATGCCAAAGAGAAATATTTTGCCATGGATCTAATGAGGTGCCTCCTTGAGCAAATTGTTGAGCCGCCAAATGCGCCAAAGCTAAATCCATATTGTCGCCACCGACCAATAGATGCTTACCAACCGCCACCCTTTTTAAGCCCAATTGACCTTCTTCATCTACAGTTTTGATTAAAGAAAAATCTGATGTACCGCCACCAACATCAACAACCAATAAAGAATCGCCTGCTCTCAACTGTTTACGCCAAGTGTCACCCTTAGTGCCTAACCATGAATACATCGCGGCTTGTGGCTCTTCTAAAATAGTAAAATTATCTGGAAATCCAGCTTCAATAGCCGCTTCTCTGGTTAAATCTCTAGCTACTTCATCAAAACTAGCTGGCACGGTCAATACTACATCTTGATTTATAAATTTATCCTCTTGATTAGCATAATTCCATGCCGATACCAAATATGATAAAATATCACAAGTAACTGCATAAGGAGATAACTTATCAACATCTTCTGGTGCATTGGTGGGCAATAAATTTTCACGTTTGTCTATTTTACTATGAGCCAACCAACTTTTAGCGGCGGCAATAGTTCTGTCTGGCACCTGCGAAGCACGCCTACGCGCCCATGCACCAATAATCTTAGAGCTTGGCTGATTTTGCCATGGTAACTTAAACGCTTCGCTGTCGGTACCCAAATATAAAAAAGACGGTAATGATGCTCTTGCTTCGATAACTTCACTATCCACAAACTGAGGAATCATAAACACTTTTTGATTTTCCTCATTAATGGGAGTATACACCATAACACAATTTGTAGTGCCTAAATCTACACCTATACTAAATTTACTCATTAGTTTACCTCCACTTCTGTTGGCGCAATAACCTTAGCAGCCTGCTCTGAACCAGTATAAACCGGTATATCGTTTTTAGTGGCCTGCCAACCTGGATGAGCTAATGAACCCTTCCATGGACCTTTGCCAGATACAGAACCTATCAAAGTAAACACACCAGAATCAAACTCCTTTGGCACTTCTAGCTGAGAACCTTCTTCTTGATTACTAAGTGGTTTAATATCAAAAAATCTATTTAAAACTTCGGCACTTTTTGTATGTATATCACGTACAGCTGCACCTATTTGTTCATCGCTAAATGCAGCAATATCTTCTTGTAAAAAATCTACTAACCTTGCATCTCGTTGCAATGCACGCAATAAAGTTAATGCATCAATACCTTTGAGTTGCTCTGATTCTTCTCGATTGGGTTGCACCTCTTCAGAGGGTTTTTCTACTTCATCAGGATTAGTAACAGGTTTGGCTTGATTTGATAAATGCTTAACCGAAAGAGCAAAATTGCGATTGCCTATTATTTTAAAAAATGTTGCTGTTGCTTGAAATATACGAAACATAATTTCTCTCTATTTATAAAATCGCAATTATCGTATTTGGATTATTATATTCAAGGTTAAAATCACTTATTAATTGTTATAAATACTCAAAATAGTGTATAATGCCTAGTATTTATTTTAATGGAGAATCTATGTTATTAGACGGATTTGAACTTATGTATATCGGTATGGGAGCCGTTTTTGCTTTTCTTTTGATATTAGTTAGCATTATGAATGCTATGGGTTGGTTTTTTAACAAATTTGACCGTCTTTTTCCAGAAGAAGAACTAGAAACTAAACCACAAAAACCAATATCACCTATGCCTAAAATAGCGGCAGCCATAGCTTTGGCGTATTCACAGAAAAATAAAAAATAAGGATAAATATGACAAAAAAAGTTAATGTAATGATAACTGCATTTCGTGATGGCTTTCAAAGCGCATACGGAGCTAGAGTTGCAACAGAAGATTTTATGCCAGCAGTAGAAGCCACTAGAGACGCTGGCATTACCCATTTTGAAGCTGGCGGTGGCGCAAGATTTCAAAGCTTATTTTTTTACTGTCAAGAAAGTGCATTTGATATGATGGATCGCTTTCGCGAAGTAGCTGGCCCAAATGCTAATTTACAAACTTTAGCCCGTGGCATTAATGTAGTAGCTTTGGATTCTCAACCAAAAGATATTATTGATTTACACGCCCGTATGTTTAAAAAACATGGCATGACAACAATTCGCAATTTCGATGCTTTAAATGATGTAAACAACCTAATTTATAGTGGCGAACGCATTACAGCTGCAGGTTTAAATCACGAGGTGGTAGTAACTATGATGGAACTGCCTCCAGGTTGTACAGGCGCTCACGATGTCGCTTTTTATGAAAATGTATTACGTCAAATTTTAGATGCTAATATACCATTTACATCTGTGTGTTTTAAAGATGCTTCTGGCACTTCCTGCCCTCAAAAGGTGTTTGAAACCATAAAAATGGGTCGTAAAATGTTGCCAGAAGGCACTAAAATAACCTTTCATACTCATGATACGGCTGGCATTGGGGTCATAAGCTGCAAAGCCGCAATAGAAGCTGGAGTAGACAGTATAGACTTATCTATGGCACCCTGTTCGGGAGGCACATGTCAAGTTGATGTTGCTACAATGTGGCACGCTTTAAAAGGAACCGACTACCAACTAAATCTTGATATTGATAAAATTATGGTTGCAGAAGAAGTCTTTAAAGATTGTATGAAAGACTATTTTATGCCACCCGAAGCAAAAGCTGTTGAACCACTAATTCCTTGGAGTCCAATGCCGGGTGGAGCATTAACTGCAAATACACAAATGATGCGCGATAACGATATAATGGATAAATATCCAGAAGTTATCAAAGCCATGGGCAAAGTCGTGCGCTTAGGTGGCTTTGGCACATCAGTAACCCCAGTGTCTCAATTTTATTTTCAACAAGCATTTAATAATGTAATGTTTGGCGAATGGAAAAAAATAGCCCCTGGCTATGGTAAAATGGTATTGGGTTATTTTGGCAAAACACCAGTAACACCCGATGCTGAAGTAATTAAAATATGTGCCGAAAAACTCGGTTTAGAACCAACCACAAGATCGCCATTAGAAATGAATGAAGAAGACCCAAATAAAGGCCTACATATTGCCGAAAAATTATTAGATGAAGCTAATCTCGAAAAAACTGAAGAAAACATCTTTATCGCTGCTGCCTGTGAAGCAAAAGGCATTGCCTTTCTAAAGGGCGAAGCTCCTAATGGTATTCGCAAAAATACTGTACAACAAAAATCATCATCCGATAATAACGATAATTATACTGTAACAGTAGATGGTAAAAGTTTTGCTGTTGAGCTAAAAGATAACACCGCTATCGTAAATGGCACAGCATACCCAATCTCAATTGTGGATGGTATACAACAAAAAGCATCTTCAAGTGATGCCAACACAACCGCTATTAAATCTGGAAGTCCAGGTACTGTATTTAAAATAGTAGCCAATGTCGGAGATAGCGTCAGTGAAGGTGATACTATCTTAGTTCTTGAAGCTATGAAAATGCAAATGGAAGTAAAATCTCCAACTGCTGGAACAGTAGCAAGTATTGATGTTGCCGCAGGCGATAAAGTTGCTAACGGCGCAACCTTGGCAACCCTATCTTAGGTATAAAAATGAATACTATAACTTCTACAGTAAACCATGCTATCACTAATGATATTGCCAATAACAATATAAGCCAAATTGATAAATTATGGAACTCAACAGGAATTAACGCCTTTTTAAAAGGATTTCAAGAAATTGGACAAGTAGATGGACTACCTATTGGCGTAGGCCAACTAATAATGATTGGTGTAGGGTTACTACTAATTTATTTGGCAATAAAAAAAGGTTTTGAACCTCTTTTATTAGTACCAATTGGATTTGGTGGTATATTGGCCAATATACCTGTTACCCAAGGCATTATCGGACCTGAAGGATTTTTACATATTTTATATGTTTCTGGACTAGAAACGGGCCTGTTTCCACTATTAATTTTTATGGGTGTTGGCGCAATGACAGATTTTGGTCCTTTGTTGGCAAACCCAAAGACAGCACTACTTGGTGCTGCTGCTCAATTTGGCATATTTACCACAATAATAGGAGCTTTGTTACTCACAAAATATGTATCTGGCATTGATTTTAGTTTAGCTGATGCTGCTGCTATTGGCATTATTGGCGGTGCTGATGGCCCTACTGCCATATTTTTATCTACAAGATTGGCACCAGAACTACTGGGAGCAATTGCAGTAGCAGCTTACTCTTATATGGCTTTAGTACCAATTATACAACCTCCAATTATGCGACTGCTAACAACAGCAGAAGAACGCAAAATAAAAATGAAACAAATGCGTCATGTTAAAAAAGTAGAAAAAATTATTTTTCCACTCGTAGTATTGGGTTTATGTATTTTATTTTTGCCTGACGCAACACCATTAATCGGTATGTTAATGCTTGGTAATTTATTTGCAGAATGTGGCGTTGTAGAGCGTTTGCGAGCTACCGCTGCAAATGAACTTATCAATATAGTAACTATATTACTAGGCTTAACTGTTGGCTCTAAATTATCGGCGACAACATTTTTAAAAATGGAAACCCTTGGTATTTTAATTTTAGGTTTGATTGCCTTTGCCATTGGCACAGCCATGGGAGTATTATTGGCAAAACTAATGAATCTGTTTATTAAAGATAAAATCAACCCATTAATCGGTGCAGCTGGCGTCTCTGCTGTACCAATGGCTGCCAGAGTAGTTAATAAGGTAGGTATGGAAGAAGACCATCAAAATATTTTATTAATGCACGCCATGGGACCTAACGTATCTGGAGTAATTGGTTCGGCAGTAGCAGCAGGTATATTATTAGCTTTATGTTAAAATTTTGTTTTATATATTGACCTAAGGATACTGATTTATATAATTTCAAACATATAAATGCGCTAATAGCTCAGTTGGTAGAGCAAATGACTCTTAATCATTAGGTCCAAGGTTCGAATCCTTGTTGGCGTACCAAATTTTCACCCGAAAGGCTTTTGTCTTTCGGGTTTTTTAATTGTCTCAAAACAACCCATCTCTCCATATAATATCCAAAAAAAGATACTATACTTGGCAAGCTAAAAACTAAAAAAGCTGTCGATAATTTATGCGGACATATTACAAATGCTAATAAGCCACCAAGCAACACGCTTGAGAGACTTGCCGTGCGCCCTATCCCCTTTTTAATAATCAATTTTATTTGTAAAAACAATAATACTACAATTAAAAAAATACTGTTAGGTGCAATAATAATTGAGCTTGGTTTAAATGTAAAAACAGCAAAACAAAGCCCAATTAATAAAACCGTATTCAATTGCCAAATAGTTAATCGACAATCTTTTGGTAACTTAAAAGCAAATATCAACAAACTTATAATACCTGCAATAAGCCCAAAGCCCAGTGGTTCTATTATTAAAAAAAGTGCCATGCTTAATAAAACCCATTGATAGATACTCACTCGTGAAAACAACAATACATTAGAGATATACACAGTATATAATGCACTGACCATTATTACGGGTATTTCCAATGGATGAGAAACAAGTATCACTTGATCCATAAATGGCCAAAAGATATAAAGCGCTGCACAAAATAAACTAGGTGCCGATCTGGCCAAAATTTGTCTGCAAATCAAATACAGCAAAACCGCTACTGTGGCATCAAGTCCAATAGCCATAATTTGTTTTGATAAATAGCTTAACTCAAAGCATCTATCGCCTAAAATATATTTATCCAATCCATCTATGACTAAAACAAATATTCTAATTACAATAGCAAATGTAAATAAAATCAATTTGGTATCAAAAAATTTTTTTATATCTAAAGTCATACTACCAAAGGATTAACAACTAATTACAAAAAAAATCATACAATTTATTTTTAATCTAAATCTTGACATTTACTTCATTGCCCCCTAAGTTCCTCCACTCAACTTCAACTAAGGGAACTCTTTATGGATGAAAAGATACTAATTATAGCAGAAAAACCCAGTGTTGCGGGAGACCTATGTAAAGTTCTCCCAGGAAAATTTAAAAAACACAAAACTTATTACGAAAGTGACACACATATAGTATCCTATGCAGTAGGTCATTTAGTGACTATTTGCCACCCAGAAGAAATAAACGAACATTATAAACCATGGAAATTAGACAATTTACCAATTTTACCAGAGGAATTTCCATTAAAATCTATTCCAAATACTAAAGGTCAATTATCTGCCCTACGCAAATTATTAAAAAGACGTGATGTTGTTGAAATTATCAATGCTTGCGATGCTGGACGTGAAGGTGAACTGATTTTTAAATATATTTTAGACTTTGCCGGTAGTGCTTCAACAAAGAAAAAGCCAATCAAACGTCTATGGTTGCAATCTATGACTGCCCAATCAATTAAAGATGGTTTTAAAAATTTACGCGATAATGCCGATATGCAAAACCTAACTGATGCGGCCATGTGTCGCTCAGAATCAGATTGGCTAATTGGCATTAATGCATCAAGAGCAATGACTGCGTACAAATCTAAAATGGGAGGTTTCTTTTTAACCCCATGCGGACGAGTACAAACCCCAACCCTATCTTTAATAGTAAACCGCGAAAATGAACGTAAAGCATTTATCTCTCAAGACTATTGGGAAGATATCGCAACATTTACAGTAGATAGTAACAATCAATATAAAGGGCGATGGTTTGATATAGACTTTAAAAAGTCCGACGAAAACCCACACAATCGTGCCGAACGTATATGGGATAAACAAAAAGCTACTCAAATAGCTAATGACTGCAAAAACAAAACAGCAACCGTCGAAGAAACGCAAAAACCTTCTTCACAACGCTCACCTCAACTTTTTGATTTGACCAGCTTACAACGAGAGGCAAATAGTAAATTTGGGTTTTCGGCCAAAAACTCATTAGGGCTTGCACAAAGCCTTTACGAGCGTCATAAGGCTCTGACCTATCCAAGAACTGATAGCCGTTGTTTACCCGAAGATTATGTAGAAGAAACTAAAAAATTAATGGAAAATATCAGCAATGGTAAATTTGGTAAATTTGCCAAAACCGCCCTTAAAAATAAATATGTCAAAATAGATAAACGCATATTTAACAATAAAAAAATCAGTGATCACTTTGCCATTATCCCTACAGGTACTATACCCAATAATTTAAGTGAACCCGAACAGAAAATTTTTGATTTAGTAACACAACGATTTTTAGCTGTGTTTTTTCCGCCTGCAATTTATCTCAATACAAAACGCATTACAACTGTCGATACGCATAAATTTTTAACTGAAGGCAAAGTATTACAAGAGCCAGGTTGGAAATCAATCTATGGTAATGCCAGCGATGAAGAAGCTACACTTTGTCCTATTAATGCCGATAGTAAAATACTTTGTGATGATGTAGAGGTTATTGACAACGCAACTAGACCTCCCGCCAGATATACTGAATCAACCTTGCTAGGTGCGATGGAACACTCAAACAAATTTGTTGATGATGAAGAACTTGCCGATGCTTTAAAAGATAACGGATTAGGCACACCAGCCACCCGTGCATCTATTATTGAAGGACTTTTAAAGGATAAATATTTAGCAAGAGATGGACGCGAATTAGTACCAACAGGTAAAGCATTTGACCTATTAAATCATCTTGAAGCAATGAATATCAATGAACTATCTTCTCCAGAACTAACTGGCGAATGGGAAAACAAACTAAAACAAATATTGATTGGCGATTATACTCGCGATGAATTCATGTCCGCCATACGCAAACAGGCGGCCTCCATAGCCGAAAAAGTCAAAGGTTTTGACGAAGATGTCAGCACCAGAAAAGAAGCCAGTTTTAGCCCATTAAATGGTGTAAAATACTACGATTCACTAAGTAGGTTTAAATCTGAGGATGAAAAAATTATTATAAGAAAAATCCTCGGTGGACGCATTATGGAAGAACATGAAATAGTCGAGCTAATTACCAAACGTAAATTAGGACCAATGGATGGGTTTAGATCTAAAAAAGGTAAACCCTTTAATGCCACAATTATTTTAACTGATGAAAATAAAGTTGAATTTATATTTGCTAATACTGCCAAATTTAGTGCTGAAGAAGTGCAAGAGATTAAAAAAACTCAGCCACTTGGAAATTCTCCCATAGATGGTACACCTGTATATGAGACTTCGGTCGGTTATTTATCTGAGTCGGCATTAGATGAGATGTTGCTCGATGAAGTACCAAAAAAATCTAGCGCTTTAAGGATAACTAAAATTATTTTAGAAGTAAGCTTAAGCCCAGAACATATCAAAAAACTGCTAAATGGCGAAAAAACAGAACTTATCAAAGGCTTTAAATCAGCGCGAACACGCAGATTATTTGACGCTTTTTTAAGTATGGATAAAAAGGGTAAAATTAAATTTGATTTTCCGCCCAGAGTACCTCGCAACAAGAAAAAAACAACAAGCGATGAAAAATAAACTGACATAATTTGACAATGCACTTTAAGTCATAATAATATATAGTTTTAATATAAATATAGAATATACGTGGGCTTTATACCAAACGAACAAGTAACGCAAATTTTAGACGCAACCGATATAGTGGAGCTAATCGGTGAATATGTACAACTAAAACCTGCTGGCAGAAACCATCAGGCATGTTGCCCTTTTCACCGCGAAAAAACTCCATCTTTTAGCGTCAATGCCGACAAACAAATCTTTAAATGTTTTGGCTGTGGCATTGGTGGTGGTGCGGCTAAATTTTTAATGGAAATGGAAAATTTATCATTTCCAGAATCCCTACGTTTTTTAGCCGATCGAGCGGGCATTGTTATCAGAGAAGAAAAAGGCAACTTTAAAAATAACCAATCCGACAATCAACATCTTGCCCAACCTACTGGTATCAACAAAAGTGATGTAATGGCCATTGCTAAATTGGCCGCTAAATATTTTTTTAATAATTTACAGACATCAAATAAAAGCCAAGAAGTCATTAATTATTTACGCACACGAGGTATTAACGAAAAAATTCAAAATTATTTTGGATTGGGCTTAGCTCCTCAAGGTTGGGATACTTTTTTAAATTTCGCAACTAAACGTGGGGTCAGTAAAGAATTACTCTTGGCAGCTGGCTTAGTTAAACAAAAAGATAATGGTGGCTTGTACGATACTTTTCGCGATAGATTGATGTTTCCTATTTTTGATGTAAATTCAAGGGTTATCGCATTTGGTGCGCGCACTCTTGGCAATGATAAAGGTCCAAAATACCTTAACTCATCAGAAAGTATCATTTTTAACAAAAGCAAACAACTCTATGGATTAAATAGAGCTAAAGATACCATTAAAGAACTTGGTCACGCAATTGTTATGGAGGGTTACACAGATGTCATTGCCGCCCATTTTGGAGGCTCTACCAATGCAGTAGCTACACTGGGAACATCTATTACAAAAGAACACGCCAGATTACTTTCCAGATATTGCCAAAAAATAACTGTTATGTACGACTCTGATAATGCAGGTCAAAAGGCAGCGGATCGCTCAATAGGTATTTTGCTCAGTGAAGACTTAGATGTGCGCATAGCCAGCGTACCAGAAGGCAAAGACCCCGGTGATTTAATGCAAGAAGGCAGAGTTGACGAATTTAATCAAATTATTAACTCCGCGATTGATTTGGTAGAATATAAAATAAACTTTTTAAAAAATAACTTTGATATTTCTAGCATACATGGAAAAACAAAAATAGCTCATTTAATTAATGATTTATTAGCAACTGTCAATGACGGCATAAAACGTGAACAATTACGTAAAAAATTTATACTTGGATTAAACCTGCCAGAAAATGCGTTACGAGATGATTTTATCAACAAACAGCAACGTCCAAATCGCAAATTACCAACACAAGAAATACATAAAAGCAAAACTGTACAATTTAATGAAACAGAACAACGTATTTTAAAATTAATATTAAATCACCCACAAAATTGTACTGAATTATTAGAATTAGATGAAGATGATATAGTATCACCCATTGCACGTAGTATTTTTACTATGGCAGCACATCAAATTGCAAAAAACTCATTTTCGCTGTCTCATTTATTAGCTCAAATTGCTACTAAATTTGGAGATAGCGATATGGTTATGCCATTTATTGACTCTGCTGACATGACAGGTATCGACAAAGAGAAAGTCGGACGCATGATTCAGGAATGTCTCAATGATTATGATTATAACCGTTTAATGCGCAAACGTAATGAAATTACAATGCGTATGAATCAAACCTCAAATAGTGAGGAATATAACCAATTACTGACGCAACATACTGCGTTAAATCAACAGATTAAACACAGAGAAACCCTCTCTACCACCTAGGAAAAAATATGAGCCAATTAGAAATAATTATTTCCGAACTTATCGATGAAGGTAAAAAACGCGGTGCTTTTACTAGCGAAGATGTTACTAAACTAATTCCAAATACAGTATTTGCCCCCGTAGACCTTAAAAAAATCTTTACTGCTTTAGAAGAAGCAAAAATACCTGTTATTGAAACTGATATTGATGATATTGAAATAGATGTAGAAGTAGCCGAAATAGAAACCCCAGAAGTAGAAGCTAGCGGATGGGGAGATGTTGCTCCAGAAGGTTTATCCAAAACTGAAGTAGCAATGGAAGAAGACGCTATTAAATTAGACGATCCTGTACGCACATACCTATCACAAATGGGTGGTATCCCACTTCTAAGTCGTGCCGAAGAATTAAGTTTAGCTAAGCGCATTGAATATACTAGACGCAGAATGCGCCGTAAGATTTTTGAAAATGAATGGTGTATTAAACAGATGGTAGAAATCTTCAAAGATATCCACTTTAATAAAAGTCCCTTTGAACGCAACATTGAAGTCAACACGGCGTTTGGTGAAGGCAAAGAAGAAATTATTGCGTGTATTCCAAAAAACATTGAAACTCTAAGTCGCCTTTTAGAAGAAAACAAAGAAATGCGACATAAAATTTCGTTGAAAAAAACTTCAAAAAAAATGATTGCCAGTTTAGAAACTCAAATTTTACGTAATCAAAGAAAATGCGTAAAATTAGTAGATGAAATAGGCATTAGAAATACTAAAGTTATGCCTATATCAGATGAGTTTGCAACAATGACTCGTTCTTTTGCCGCCACAGAAAAAGAATTATTAAAATTAAAACGCAGCAAAAAAACCGATAAAGAACATATGGCTGAAATTGCTGCTTGGCAAAAAAAAGCTGACGATTTTTTAGAAATATTAGCGGAAGATTCCAATTTAGCTAAATCTCGTGCAAACTCTATTGCTTTATGGCGTGAAGATTATGATATTACTAAACAAAAATTAAGTAATGGTAATTTACGTTTAGTGGTTTCTATAGCCAAAAAATACAGAAATCGTGGTTTGTCATTTTTGGATTTAATTCAAGAAGGCAATACAGGTTTGATGAAAGCTGTAGAAAAATACGAATACAAACGCGGTTATAAATTTTCGACTTATGCAACATGGTGGATTCGTCAAGCTATTACACGTGCTATAGCAGATCAAGCACGAACCATCAGAATACCAGTACATCTAATTGAAACATTAACAAAATTAAGACGAGCCATAACTACCTACGTACAAAAGCATGGACGTGAACCAAACCTTAAAGAAGCTTCCAAACTAGCTGAAGTTAGTTTTGTCGAAGCACAACGCGTAAGTAAAATTGCTAAAAATCCAGTTTCATTAGACAGCCCCATTGGAGATAGTGATGATTCTTATTTTGGCGATTTTATTGAGGATGATAAAACACAAAGCCCCATTGCTGTTGCCAACTCAGAAATGCTAAAAGATAGAGTTGGAGAAGTTTTAAATACATTAACCGATCGAGAACGAGAAATTATCCGACTTAGATACGGTATCGGTGACGGATATACCTACACCTTAGAAGAAGTTGGCAAACGCTTTAAAGTTACTAGAGAACGCGTACGCCAAATTGAAGCAAAAGCTATAAAAAAACTCAAACATCCAGTTCGCAGCCGCAAACTTGAAGGTTATTTTGAAGGCACAGAGGATTTACGCTAATGTCAAAAATATGTGAACTACTATCGCAATTAGCATCGGCAAATCGTGCCATTGCATCTGAGAATGAAGCCATAGAAAATTATCAAACTAAAATATCTATGGCAGAACAAGAGCTAGTTACCAAAACTACAAAAATAGAAAAGCAAAAAGATGCCAATAAACTAAAACGCAGAGAAGCCCAAAAACTTGAAGGTGAGATATCTGCCTTAGATAAAAAAATAGGCGATGCAACTGCAAATCAATCTCAAGCTAGCAATAATGATGACTACGCCACTTGGACAAAACGTATTGCAGAATACAAAGAAAAAGTGGCTGAAATTGAAGATAATGTTTTAGAAATGCTAGAAATTTGCGATCAAAACGAAAGTCAACAAAACGAGTTAGATCAACAAATTGCAAACTTAAAACAAGAAACAACAATAAAAAAAGAAGATTATTTATCATCTATTGAGGCTGCTAAAGAACGCAAAGCTGATTTAATTTCACGCCGTGATGCCATTTTTAGTCAATTGGGCGGTTCATTTAAAAGTTTTTATGATAGACTTTATGCTAAATATGGTGAAACTACAGTTGTGCCGATAAAAAAAGAAAGTTGCGGTGGTTGCTATATGAAATTAACCATTGATTTAATAGCTCAAGTGAGAACAAGTGAAGATCCTATAACGTGCAAAAGTTGCAATCGAGTTTTATACACTGTTCCATTAAAATAAAATAAGATCTAAATAATAATTTAAGCCTAATTAATTGTAGTTTTTAATTAATGGTTTATACTAAGCTGTGAAAAGTAGGTGTGCAACCGCGTTTAAGCTTGCTTAACCGAGGAAAGTCTGGACATCGCAGGACAGAATGGTTTGTAACGCAAACCGAGAGTAATCTTAGGGAAAGTGCCACAGAAAATATACCGCCTAGCAATAGGTAAGGGTGAAATGGCGAGGTAAAAGCTCACCGCATCTTTGGTGACAAAGATGGCAGGGTAAACCCCATTCGATGCAAGACCATACAGGGTCAGAGGCTGTCCGTCTCGTTAATAGCCCGGGTGGGTCGCTTGAGTTTACTGGCAACAGTAAACCTAGATAAATGGTTGCTATCTCATTAGAGTAAACAGAATCCAGCTTATTGCCTACTTTTCTTTTTTTATAAAAACAAATCTAGCTTTATCGCGCACTTTACAATTTTTATTTATCAATTAAAATACAAACTTATAATTTTAAGGAGTATTATGGCTCATTTGCGTGTTAAAAACGGACCTACTACAGGTACAATATACGATATAAAAGAAGATACCATTACTATTGGACGTGATGAGTCTGCAACTATTTGCATAGCTAATTCTTCTACTTCTCGAAATCATGCCGAAGTATTTATTATCGGTAATATGTGCTTTATTAAAGATTTAGATAGTCGCAATGGCACTTTTGTAAATAATGAAAAAATAAATGAAGAATTATTACAAGAAGGCGATTGTATTACTATCGGCGGTATCGATTTGATATTTGAGACTGGCATAATTAAAAATAATGAAAATATTTCTAATCAACTATCAAATGCAGATTTTTCTGGACCAACTACAGAACTGAGCTTAGAAGAATTAGGCTTAGAAACTCAAGAAGTTTCAAATAATAAAGACGCTTTAATGTCTATTTACAAGCTTAGTAAAATTACCTCAACAGCTATTAGAGAAGATGCCCTTCTGAGTCAAGCATCTGCCACTATACACCAAATATTAAAAGCTGAAGGAGTATACTTTTTTAAATTAGATAAACACAACAACAAAAATATTACTTTAAAAGGCAAATTTGAATGTGAAGGTGCTTCCATGAAAATGGTAAGCAAATCTATTTTAAAACGTGTTATGAAGTTTGGCAAAGCTGTTTTAACCTTAGATGCTTCTTTAGATAAAAGGTTCAATGCAAATGAATCTGTTGTCTCAAATAATATTCACTCTGCAATATCGGCACCTTTAATTTCACGAGGCAAAATTGTCGGTATTGTATACGCTTTAAAAGTTAAGCTTTTTGAAACATTTGATGATTCTGCTTTAAAATTATTAACTTTATGTGGTTTACAAGTTGGCACAGCAATTGATAACT
Organism: Planctomycetota bacterium; assembly: GCA_027063065.1. Lineage (GTDB taxonomy): Bacteria > Planctomycetota > JAMOSO01 > JAMOSO01 > JAMOSO01 > JAMOSO01. The sequence goes on from JAMOSO010000070.1 coordinate 63,786, forward strand.
TTGAAAATATACACTTAGAACAACGCCATACTACTGAAATGCTAAATTTATTAGTACGTGCCGTAGAGCAAAGATTTCCTGACTTGGTTGGACATTCTCAACGAGTAAAACAATATGCAACAGCCATAGCCGAAAACTTAAATCTTGATCCGACACGCATACAAGAAATTCAATGGGCAGCCATGCTACATGAAACTGGTAGACTTGGATTAAATGATGCTGAATTAAGCAATGTCAGTAATGAAGATATAAAGCTAATCCAATTAAGTAAAAAACTCATACTACAAATCAATGCTATGCCAAATGTCTTGCCTATAATTTTAAATATGTTTGAACGTTATGATGGTTCTGGATTTCCCAACGCCATAAGTGGTGATGATATCCCTATAGAAGCTCAAATACTTGGCATAGCAAATCACTTTGATATGCTTACCACTTTTGGTTTAGAGGATGAACCTTTAAGTACCCAAGATGCTATGTCGCATATTCAAGATATGACTGGCGTTTTATTCTCTATTCAAATATCTACTGCTCTACAAGCAACATTTTCAGACGGTACGCTATTTTTACCTTTTAATAAAAAGTAACGTGAAATCTCATGCTCAAATAATCCTTAACAGGGTTAGTAAGCTATTTAACCAAGAAGACCAAACACACTTAGGTCATGTTTGTTTAGATTTATTAAAAGAGATTTATCCTGAATTGGATGCTATAGTGCATTTTTATTTGCCAGAACATTCTGAATTTATAATGCACTCTAGGCAAAATGCTCAACAGAGATTTTCTGATAATCAAGGCTTAGCTTCGCGTGTTATGACACAACGCGAAGCCTTTAGATTAGACGAGTTTGAAGATGAACTAGATATTATTCCAGAAATAGACTGTCCTGGTTGCAACGAACCCGCTGATATTTTTGCCGTACCAGGCTATTTAAATGATAAATTATCTACTGTTTTAACTGTATATAGCGATGAATATTTTGCTCACAATTTTGACCATTCTACCCTACACTATTTGGCAGAAATTTTAGCCAAAGCCAATAAAAACATTAATGAAAAAAATAGCCTATGGAACTTTTCAGAATCTTTAACTAGCACTTATGCTAGTGCTATAGAACAAAAATCATTAAAAAATATTGGATTTAACTCTAATATACACGCTTATTTTAACAGCTTAATTCAACACATTAATTTAAATCAACATCAAATATATAATATTCATATCGCAATTAATATGCAGTTTGTAGGTCAAATTAATATACAAGATAATAATGTTCTACAGGGTTTACCAAATTATCAAATAAATGTTCTAAATAAGGCCTTTGCTAAAAAAATAAAATGGCCAAATTATCTTACCAAAGTTCCCATAATATTATCTGAACTGCAATATAATTTTAATGAACAAAAAGATAAGCAATCAATAGGCGCAAGAATTTTAAGAATGTTAGGATTATTTGAATTTGTTAAAAGATCTACACACTTAGAAAATGCAATATCTACTATAAAAAATGAAGCTGGCAATAGTTTAGATCCAAAATTGGTTGATATTTTTATAAAAAAAGAATGTTACCAAATTGCAAAAAGAAATAGCGAGCGAATAGATTTAAAATTTCCAGTTGAAATAAATCTATTAAAACAACTCAATCCTAAAAAACACCATGCACTAGCATCTAATTTAAGTGAAACAGGATTAAAAATAGAAATTGATTTGTCGTTTGATTTAGGCGATTTAATAGAACTAACTATGTTTTTGCCAGGGCAATCTATCATAGCTTTAGCCACTATTGTAAGAGTTGAAAAAACAAAACAAAAATATGTTTATGGACTACACCTTTTATACCAAAGTCAAGTTCAAGAATTTTAAATATCTATATATTTTAAGCTAATTCTATCAATGTTTTTACTAAGTCAGTATAGCTTAAATTTGCCTCTTGCCATAATTTAGGATACATACTAATCGGCGTAAACCCAGGCATAGTATTAATTTCATTTATTACAAAACTGCCATCTTCCCGCAGTAAAAAATCAATCCTTGCCAATCCACAACCACCAATTGCTTTAAACGCTTTTAAAGCATATTGTTGTATTTTTAGTTTAACTTCATTTGTTAAGTTTGCAGGTATAATCAATTTAGAAGCATTATTATCAACATATTTAGAATTAAAATCATAAAAACCTCCATTGGTTTGCACTTCTCCAAGCGGGCTTGCTTTAGGATTTTCGTTGCCCAAAATAGCACATTCAATTTCGCGGCCTTGTACACAGCCTTCAATCAAAACTTTATAATCTAAGTCAAATGCTATATTTAAAGCGGCATCTAGCTCTTTTTGATTAGTTACACAACTAACTCCAACTGAAGAACCTTGACAGGCTGGCTTAATATAAAGCGGTAAATCAAATTTTAAAGACAATTCATCAAAACTAGGTATGACACTGCCCTTGCTAATGGCTATGCCATCGGCAACAGGTATATTGGCCCCACGCAATACATCTTTAGTTATTTGCTTATCTATTGCAATGGCTGATGCCATCACTCCGCATCCCACATATTTAAGCCCTACAATATCAAAAAAGCCTTGTATTCGTCCATCTTCACCCCCAAAACCATGCAAAATTGGCAAGGCAACATCCAATAACACCTCGCCATCGGCATAAACCAATTTAGCCTTGTTATCTGAGTTTACAATATAAGTTTGAAAGCGGTTTTGCTTAGATAAAGCAATACTTTCAACATCTGTGTGTCCGTTGGTAAAATTTCCATCGGGATAATACCACCACTGCCCCTTATCATCGATACCAATTATATGTAATGTATATTCACTAGATTTCAGCACTGACTGTATTGAACTTGCCGATACCAAAGATATTTGATGCTCTGTGCTAAGACCGCCTGTAAATACTGCGATATTGTAAACTTTCATTATGTCTCCTTGAAGATATAGATAAGTATTCTATAATCATTTGATGATGAAAAACATAACAAAAAAAATACTATATCTATTATTTTTAAGCTTAATCATATTTGGATGTGATCAAAATCAAATGCATCACAATCCACCCAGAGATTTTGATGCCCAGAATATACTACCGCAAGAATCTAAACCGCATGGTATTTACCACACCATAGCAAATGGTGAAACTTTATGGAAAATATCAAGAAGGTACAATATTCAATTAAGTGATATACTAAATTATAACCCAGCCTTAGATACACGCAATATTACTGTTGGAACTAGAATTTTTATCCCCAGTGCAAGTGTAGAATTATCTAGCATAACAACTAAAATAACTCAAAAAGACCATGGTTACCCTTGGCCTGTTAAAGGCAAAGTTATTACAGAACATAGTTTTAAGCAGCCTGGTATCGACATATTAGCTAAGCCAGGATTGAAAATTAAAGCCATTAGAAGCGGTAAAGTTCTTTTGTCTACTTCACATTTTCCGGGACGTTGGATAATTATTAAACATAAAACATTTTGGTCTATTTACGGCAACTTAGGTTCTAGGTGCGTTACAAAAAGCCAAACAATTAAACAAGGGCAAGTTATAGGAACTGTTGGCAAAAAAACAATCCACTTAGAATTTATGCGTAATGGTAGTCCGTTTAATCCTCGTGATTTACTTGGTTCATGATTTTACGACAAGAACTTGAAAATCGCGAAGCGATTCAACTAAAAAAATATGCCTGTTTTGCTAAAGATAGTTTTGGACGCAAATATCCGCAAAGCCACGATGAAATCAGAACTTGCTTTCAACGTGATAGAGGCAGAATTATCCACTCATCTGCCTTTAGACGATTAGAATACAAAACACAAGTATTTGCAAATTACGTTGGCGATCATTACCGTACACGTTTAACGCATTCTTTAGAGGTTGCACAAATAGCAAGAACCATTGCCGTTGCACTTGGTTTAAACTCTGATTTAGCAGAAGCCATAGCCTTATGCCATGATTTAGGACACCCTCCTTATGGACATGCTGGCGAAGACTGCCTGCAAATACTTATGAGTAACGATGGTGGTTTTGAACATAATTTACAATCTTTAAGAATTGTAGATTTGTTAGATCATAGTTACAAAGAATTCCCAGGTTTAAACCTTAGCTATGAATTGCGCGCATCCCTATGGTTACATTCACATAAACGCCAAGACAATCAGTATAAAACAGAATTTAATCAATTAAACCAGCCACCCCTTGAAGGTCAAATTGTTGATTTAGCCGATAGCTTAGCATATATAGCCCATGATTTAGAAGATGGTTTACGCTCTAATATTTTGCAAGTATCTGATTTGCAAAACTTGCATTTATGGAAGCTTATATCTCATGCTCCACAAACTGATTTTAGCGGTGTTAAACATCAATACCGCCAACGTATAGGATTGTTAATTAATATTTTAGTTAATGACTTACTTCAAGTTTCACAACTAAATATAGCTAAGTACAACCCTAAATCATGGTTAGAAATATCTAATCTAAATCACTTTTTAATTGCCTTTAGCCCTGAAATACAAAAACAAAAAGAGCAATTACACCAATTTTTATTTGATAACTTTTATCGTCATCCAAAAGTAAATACAATCACTGAAATGTCTAAAAATATTCTTACTACTTTATTTGATTTTTATCTTAATAATCCACAAAAAATGCCACCCTTTTATTACAATCTAATTCAAAAAAATCCCATAAAACGTGTGTGTTGTGACTATGTATCTGGCATGACTGATAGATTTGCATGGGAAACACATCAGGAAATTACAAAATAATGGCTTTAATATCATTACATCAAATATGTTTTAGCTTTGGTGGCACACCATTGCTAAATGGCGCAACATTAAGCATAGAAGACAACCAACGCATAGCCTTACTGGGGCGTAACGGTCAAGGCAAGTCTACCCTTTTTAATTTAATAACCCAAAAATTAAAACCTGAGTCTGGCGAAATACTATTTGAAGACGGCTTACAGGTTGGTATTTTACCACAAGAAGTCATTGTGCCTGACGAAAGAACAATCCGAGAAATAATCATCAAAGGATTAGGCAATATAGGCACTGTTTTATGGGACTATGAACAAGCTTTATTAAAATCAGATGAGAGCACAGTAGAAATACTACAAAACAAAATAAGCAAAGCAGATGCATGGGAACTGCACGCCGATGTCGATGCTGTTATAAACCGTTTTGAGCTAAATGAAAACACAATTTTAAGTTCTCTTTCAGCTGGTTGGAGACGAAGGGTAAGTTTGGCAAGAGCTGTTATTAACAAACCTAAACTACTATTATTAGACGAGCCTACCAATCATTTAGATATTGCATCTATTCAATGGTTAGAAAAATTCATAGCAAATTATGATGGTGCCGTTATGCTCATAACACATGATAGATATTTTATGAATAAATGTACTTCACGCATTTTAGATTTAGATCGTGGAAACCTAAGCTCTTGGGATTGTTCTTACTATCAATATTTACAACGGCGAGAACACCAATTAGAAGTTGAAGAAAAACAAGCACACTTATTTGATAAAAAACTTGCCAATGAAGAAACTTGGATTCGCAAAGGTATAAAAGCTAGACGTACTCGCAACGAAGGCAGAGTGCGTGCTTTAGAAGAACTGAGAAAACAAAGGGCTCAACGGCGTGAACGTAGCGGCACAGTTCGTTTAGAAATGCAAGAAGGCACACAATCAGGTAAGTTAATCTGTCAACTTAAAAAAGTTAGTTTTAGTTACCCCAACACAGAAGAACCCATTTTTAGCAACTTAACAACCAAAATAATGCGTGGTGACCGCATTGGAATCATTGGCAATAATGGCACTGGAAAAACAACACTCATCAAAACTCTACTTGGCGAGTTGCAACCAACTTCTGGTGAACAAAAAATGGGTAGTAATTTGCAAATAGTTTATTTTGATCAAAATCAGGCATGCCTGAATCCAGAATCTAATTTACAAGATGTAGTTGCCAACGGTGGCGATTGGGTAGAGATTAATGGGCGTAAATTGCATTACAAAGGCTATTTAAAAAGGTTTCTATTTGATGAAGAGCATCAACGCTCTAAAGTTAAAAATCTTTCTGGTGGCGAACGCAATCGATTATTATTAGCACAATTATTTACTAAACCATGCAATGTTTTAGTCTTAGACGAACCGACCAACGATTTAGATATGGAAACATTAGAATTGTTAGAAGAATTAGTTGAACAATTTTCAGGTACTTTGATTTTAGTTAGTCACGATCGTGCATTTGTCAACAATACTGTTAGCTCTATTTTGCTCCTAGACGGTGACGGGCTTGTTCACGAATACATAGGTGGCTATGATGATGCTATAGAACAACATCAACCCATTATAAATGCTAGACTAGCAAAAATAGCCCAACAACAAGAAAAACAACGCCAAGAAGCAACTGCTAAAAAAGAAACTCAAAAAAAAGAAAAAAAGAAAAAACTTTCTTATATGGCACAAAGAGAATTTGACGCCTTACCAGAAAAAATTGAAAACTTAGAAGAGATTCAAACTAGATTAACCAAAGAAATAGAAAACCCTGATTTATATACCGATGATGGTTCTAAATTAAAAGCGGTTTCCGCCGAACTTAAAAAAATAAGTTCAGAACTGGAAACCGCCTATGAACGCTGGAGCGAACTAGAAGAACAAACTATATAATTTATTTATTATACAGCGGAAACTCTTTAGCTAATTTAATTACTTCGGTTTTGACTTCTTTAATAATATCTTCATTATCAATATTATTTAAAACCTTATCGATTAACTCCGCAGTTTTTACCATTTGTGGTTCTTTCATACCGCGAGTAGTCAACGCTGGTGTTCCCATACGTAAACCAGATGGGTTCATTGCTGGATTTTTATCGTAAGGTATTAAATTCATATTAGTTGTAATGCCTGCTTCTTCTAATGCGTGACTAGCTTCTTTACCCTGCAAACCTTTACTGGCTAAATCCAATAAAAACAGATGATTATCACTGCCACCACTTACTATACGATAACCTTTATCCTTAAGTGCACCCAATAAGGCCTGACAATTTAACAAAACTTGTTTTTGGTATTGCTTATAACTTGGGTCTAAAACTTCTTTAAACGCCACAGCTTTAGCAGCTATTGTATGCATTAAAGGACCTCCCTGTATACCAGGAAAAACCAAAGAATTTATTTTTTTGTGATGCTCTAGTGTATTACACATAATCACACCACCACGAGGACCTCGCAAAGTTTTATGTGTAGTGCTAGTTACAAAATCGGCAATACCAATTGGTGAATTATGTAATCCTGCTGCAACTAAACCGGCAATATGCGCAATATCAGCCATTAACAATGCACCAACTTCTTTGGCAATATTACCAAATTTTTCAAAATCAATAGTGCGAGGATAAGCCGATGCCCCAGCGATAATTAATTGCGGTTTACATTCACGAGCCAATTGGGCAATTGCGTCATAGTCTAATTGTTCTGTATCAGGATTAACCTTATACCCAACAATATTAAAATTGCGACCAGAATAATTTAATTTATGCCCATGACTTAAATGACCACCATGATCTAAATCTAAAGATAAAATAGTGTCCCCTGCATTTAAAAATGCCATTTCTACTGCCATATTTGCCTGAGCACCAGAATGAGGTTGTACATTGACAAACTTAGCACCAAAAATTTCTTTTAAACGGTTACGAGCCATATCTTCCATTGTGTCATATAAGCCACAACCTTCGTAATAACGGCGTCCAGGATAGCCTTCGGCATACTTATTGGTCAATACAGAACCATTGGCCTCCATTACAGCCTTTGATGTGTAATTTTCAGATGCGATAAGCTCTAATCCCTCTTCTTGGCGTATAGCTTCTTGATCGATTAGCGATGCCATTTCTGGATCGATTGAACTTAAATATGACATTGGAACTCCTATTACTAATTAAATTCGCAGTTATAGTTTATCTATCACCTTTGGTCAAGTTGGAAGCATAAATTTATCAATACAACAGTAATTAAATTAACAAAATAAATCTAAAAATATCCAATTCCTACTAACGACTAACATTATTGATGGTGACAAAATTTTACGACTCCTATTATTTAATAATTATAGTCGATTTTTTCTTAATAATTGTCTAATTTTTAAAGAATAACTTCAAAAACTTTCTTTAAAATATACCCGCTAATTTTACAATATAACGAATAGCAATTAACCAAACTACTACACCAAAAAACTTTTTCAGCTTAACCTTATTAACCGCTATTGAAATTTTACTACCGATAAGTCCACCAATTAGAACAAGGATAGATAAGATAATGCCAAGTCTCCAATCAACCTTGCCATTTAATATATGCCCTGTCAAACCAAACATAGCAGTTATAGCTACCATTACAGTTGAGGTAGCAACAGCAATATCCATAGGAACCCCACAAATAAGTACCATTATAGGCAATTTGATTATGCCCCCAGTTATACCTAACATTCCAGAAAGAACACCTATAAAAGCCGTGGCAGTTAATACTAACGGTAAATTTACTGAATAATTTTCACCATTAAAATTACGCTGCCACCGCCACCATTTATTTTCTGATAGTAATTCATATCTATTGTATTTAGAATTATTTTTTAGCATCAAAGTTCCTGCAATCATAAGAATGCCGGTAAGACATCCCAGCAAAACATTTTCTGGCAATAAAGCACAAAAATACCCACCAACAAAAGCCATAATATCAGTTGGAGGGTCTATCACTAATGCTAATTTCCAATCTACTTTACGATTACGCAAAAATGTTGATAATGCTGCCAATGAGGAAACTGTAATCAATATAAGACTAATTGCTGGAGCTTGCTTAAATGAAACCCCAGCAAATAGAAGAATTGGTACATACAAAATACCACCTCCCATACCGAGCATTGAAAAAACTATAGAGACAACAAAAAAAACAATTGATAGAATTACAAGATGTTCCATTAAAATTATTTACCTTACCTTTTAATTTTTACAAACAGGCAAGACAAACTTTGCCGTTATCAGTTTCTGTAAGTGTTTTAACAAAAGTTAATTCGCCACATTTTACACAAGCCTCAGCTTCAAAATCGCCGGTCTTACTAGTAAAATTATAATCTTGTATGGGAGCAATATTTAAAAAAATATCTTCGGGCATTGACATTACTTTTTCTACAAGAGGATTGGCAATGTCTTCAGAAATATCTTGTGGAGCTACACCTTGTTTTCGTTGTTCTACAAATGGTGATTTTAACATATTAGCAAAAAAGTCATTCTTTAAAGATACTCGTACAGAACGATTAGCTTTAACGTCTATTAGCGTAAATGCCATTTTATTATAATATAACTTTTCAATATTTGATTTTCCGTAAGTACAGCCAGTAATAATCATAATACCGTCAAGAAAACAACCTGCTGCATGTCCTTTCCCGGTTTCTGAAATAACATACAACTCCTTATCCTGAGACCTTTTTACGCCAAGAACATTCATAGCAGCTGCTGCTGCCCGCAATCCCAGTGGCATAGCAGGACACTTATGCCCATGAAATTTCATTCCTAGTTCTATAAAATCAGATGCTGTTATCATTTTTTCTCCTTTAAAATTTGTTTAAAATATAAACTTATAATTTTTTGCACTGTGTATTTATTATATTAATAAAAACCAAATAGCTGTTTTGTATTTTCTACTAAGCTATCCATCAATGAATATACTATAGGAATAACAATTAAAGTTAATACTGTACCCACAAGCAACCCACATGCAGCAACAATTCCTAATGGACTCATTCTTTCTAACCCAACGGCAAATTCAAAAATTAACGGTGTTAACCCTACAATAGTAGATACTGTTGTCATCAAAATTGGTCGCAAACGCAATCTTACACTGTGTAATATCGCTTCATTTTTACTCATTCCATTTTCACGAGCACCAATAATAAAATCTAATAGCAAAATGCTATTATTAACAATAGTACCACTTAATAATATCAATCCCATCATTGCGGGTTTACACATAGGCTTGTCAAAGATAAGAAGTCCCCAAAATCCACCAGAAATAGCCAACGGTATAGCTGACATAATAGTAAATGGGTGCAAAAAAGATTTAAACATTGCTATTAAAAGAATAAATAACAGTACTACTCCAATAATAAGCGCACGCCCCATTTCTGCCTGACCAGTCTTCATATTAGCTGCCGATCCAGCAACATCTAAACTATAACCATATGGCATTTTAATTTTAGAGACACGCTTATTGACCATGGCAGTTACTTGCCCAATTGTATACCCACGATTAATACCTGTAATATCAATCGTAGGCAAAAGCTTTTCGTGTGTGATAAATGGCTGTTCACGATGCAAGGTAATTATTGCCATAGAACGCAAAGGCACTTGTCCATATTTTGTTGATATATATACATTCTTTAACTTTTCTGGACTATTAATATCGTTGTAATCATATTGCACACTAATGGGTATATCCAAATAATCATTGAGCCTCATATATATTATTGGCATTCCTTTAACTAAAACCCGTAATTCTTTAGCAATATCCATTTGTGACACCCCGTAAAAAGTCGCCAAATTACGATCGATAGTAATATCGCAACCAAGTTTATCTCTATTCCAACTTTTCCGCACATCTACAAGACCCGGAGTATTCTCAAGAGCTTGTAAAGTAATATTAGCTAATTTATCTAAAACTTTAGTATCTGGTCCACTTATGATAATATCCAGAGGAGCACGAGTAGTGGATAAAGGTGTAGCCCCGTACTCACTCATCTGCAATGTATGTATACCAGGAAAGTCTTGTAACGTTTTACGCCAATCATCTTGTATTTGCCATATATCACGCTCACGATGCAAACGATCAACCATGATTACCTTAATTCTACCAATTTGAGATGTCTTTGCCCCTCCTCCAAAACTCATCTCACCAGGTTCTGAACCTACAGTGGATGACATACTGATCACACCTGGAGTTTTATACAACTGTTCTTCAATACTGGATAACACCTTTTCAACTTGTTTAGGTGTATAATCTGATGGTGTTTCAAAATCTATATTAACAATGCCTGTATCCATTTTAGGCATCAATTCTCCACCGAGAAGAGGTTTAACATTTTTCATTGTCAGAACAAAAAATGCTATTGAAATCAAAATAACAAACCAACGCACCTTTAATGCAATAGTAAGTATATATAAATAAACATATCCCAATCTTTCAACCGCTACATCAGTTATAGTAAATAAACGTTCCACAAAATTACGTTTATGTTTACCATGAGACAATAATCGTGATGCCATAAGTGGTACAATTGTTAATGCCGCAACTAATGAAGCGACAAGCGTTGAACTTATCATCAAATTAAGAGGTCGCATTGTTTGCTGAGTATAACCTCCAGCAAACATAACAGGAACAAGAACGATAATAGTTGTTAGCATTCCAGCAGTTGTTGCCAAAGCAACTTCTCGAGATCCAACACTCGCTGAACGCCTAGCATCCTTATCTTTATCGTCCTGATAATGTCTAAAAATATTTTCAAGAACAACAATCGAACCATCAACTACCATTCCAACTGATATAATTAAACCAGACAGAGTAACCATATTTAAAGTATATGGACTAAACCATAATACAACTAAACTAGACAAAAAAGCTAGCGGAATACTAACAGAAACAATCAATGCTGTTCGTATATCAGCAAGAAACATAAAGATAACCACAATAGTAAGAAATATAGCCTGCAACAAAGACGATCTCATTCCACTAACATTCAAATCAATCACTGGCTGTTGGTCATCTGTTATTTCAAATTTTATATCTAGATACTCGGCCTTAAGCAATGGTAAGCGTTTCTTGATATTTTTAATTACAGTTACTGAATCGCCATGCTCAACTTTTAATAAATTCATTGCTATAGCTGGTTTACCATTTCCATGATAAATACTTCTAGATTCCTTGGTTGATAAGACAACATCTGCCACATCTTGTATTCGTATTATGCCATTATCATTATGGACTATTGGAGTACTCTTAATCTCTGCAATATCTTTAAACTCGTTAGAAATTTTTACCAAATACTCCTTATTTGGAGAATAAATCGTCCCTGCAGGAGATGAAATATTATTTCTCTGAAGAGCAGCAAGTACATTGTTTAAGGTCAAATTATTACCTACTAACTTTGCTCGATTAATTAATACTTTAATTTCTGGTTTTTGTGAACCAAAAATATCGACATCAGCTACACCATTAATATTTAAAAATGCATCTTCTATTTGATTTTCTGCAAGGAGTCTAATATCAGACAAAGTTTTTAAACTATTTTTTTTAGGAGTAAGAGCAATCGTCAACAGCGGTTTAGTTGCATCACTGATACGATAAATTCTTGGCTCCATTATATCAGCAGGCAAAGACGCTTTTATGCGATTAACGGCATTCTGAACATCAAGAGTTGCCTCACCAAGTGGTTTGTCATAAAAAAACTCGGCGTTAATTGAAGAAACCCCGTCACGGCTAGTGCTAGTTATTCGTTTAAGCCCACTAAGAGTATTTAATTCTTTTTCAATAATCTGTGTTATCTTATCTGCAATATCTTTTGAATCCGCACCAGACCATACCGTAATCACTGCCACTTGAGGCGGTACGGTATCTGGGAATAAATCAGTTGCTGTTCTAAAAAAAGCAAACATACCCAAAGCTATAATTAAAAGCGAACCAGCGATAATGGCGTATGGTGATTTAATTGAAAAGTCAGACAAATTCATTATTTAGCCTCAACTTTCATTCCATTAGAAATTTTAGCCCAACCCAAAAAAGAGTTAAGTACAACAGTTTCTCCAACTTTAACACCTTTAACAGCCACTTTTCCTGTAGCACTTGCAATCACTTTTACTGTATTTACATTTAATTTGCCATTTTTAACAATATAAATATATTGTTCTCCTCGATCATTAGTCGCAATACTACTCTGAGGTAGAACTACCTTATTCGTAGCAATATTATATGTCATAAACAATGTAATATACGCCCCCAATGGTAAAGTTTTGTTTGCAGTTTTTTTTAATATAGCTTCTGCACGTAACATACGGGATTTATTTAATTTAGGATACACTTTACTTAATGTTACTTCATAAGTTTCTTTGTCAAATGTAAAAAAACCCGCTTGCCCTTTTTTGATATACGAGATATCTATTTGTGGAATATCAAAAACTAATTTTATTGAGCTTTGATCTTCAACACTAAACAATATCTTGCCTATAGTTACCATATCACCAATATCAATATTACATTGCGATATAACACCAGTATACGGACTTATTATTGTATAATATTTTTTTTGAGTATTTAATTGATCAATATGTCTTTTAAGCGTTTGAATTTTATTTTCAATAACAAATAATTGTTTAACAACTACTTGTTCCTTACCTTGTGCCACATTGTATTTTTCAACCGTAGCTTGAAATTGTGAATTAGATATTATATTTTTATCTACAAGAAGCTTGTCTCTGTGTTTTTCGTTAAGCCAATATTTACTTGTTTGACGTAAAGAAAGCAAACTTTGTCGACTTACTGCCAATTCTGCTTGGGCTTGTTTTATTTGTGATATGATAATTGCAATTCCATCAATAATATTTTTATCATCAAGCACCGCAAGGATATCACCTGCTCTAACTTTTTCACCTTCACGATAAAAAATTTTCTGCACATTCGCCACTACACGAGCTGAAACTTCTGCTGTTTGTTCTGCCTCTATATAAGCCAAATATTCATTACTTTCTTTTAAAGAACCTTTAACAGCCACAGTCATCTTAACAGGTTTGTTATTTAGATGAAACTTTGGTGATTGAGATAATGATTTTTGCTTATTTATAATTAAATGATGTCCAATATTAACTAAGACCATAATTAACACAACTATCACTACTACACGAACTGCAACTATTTTATTCATAATAATATTCCTTTAAATCTACCTTCTAATTCTTGCAGCAAAAAAACACTACTTTATATAAATTTCCATCTTTTTAATATTAGCCTCAATCATTCCATCAATACAAGATATAAAATTTAATACACATTTTACCTCAAGAGAATAAAACACCTTATTTCCATCTTTGGTATCACTAACAATACCTGCCTGCTTTAAAACAGAAAGATGCTTACTAACCGTTGATTTATCCGCACCAATCATTTCCGTCAACTCACATACGCATTTTTTACCTTTGGCAAGTTCGTTAACAATAAAAATTCGACTAAAATGCGCTAATGCTTTAAATACATTAGCCTGTAAATCCATACGCTCTTTAGTTTGTTTTTTCACTACCATTTCTCCTTGTTGGCTAATTGGCATTATAGCCAACAAGTTAGGGGCGTCAATTTAAAATAGTTCCCACTGATTTTTGAACGTAAAAATTTATCTGTCTTTTTTAACATTTCAGACTTCTTTTATTTAAAAAAGATGTCTATTTTATATTTTTTTGGTGATATGGTATGCAAACTCAATTAAAATTATATTTTTATATTTTTATGGAAAACAAAATGTCAGATTTTTTTACATCATATCAAGAACACGTCAATCAAAGAGCATTAGAAGGTATACCTCCCCTTGCCTTAGATGCGCAACAAACCAGTGATGTTTGCCAATTGCTACTTGAAAACCACCCCCGCAGTGCGGAACTTGTAGAATTGCTAACCAACCGAGTAAATCCCGGTGTTGATCCTGCTGCACAAGTAAAAGCTGATTTTTTAACAAAATTGGCTTTAGGCATACAACAAACAAATAGCCTAAGCCCAGAAACCGCCTGTAAATTATTAGGCACTATGCTTGGCGGGTATAATCTTAGTGGGTTAATTAAACTATTAAATTGCGAGGATAAAATTGCCAGTATCGCTGCTCAAGGTCTAAAAAACACATTGTTAATTGCT
>JAMOSO010000071.1 GCA_027063065.1 Planctomycetota bacterium
AGAAAAAAGGAATGCAAAAAGGAATGCAAAAAGGACTTGAAGAAGGCGAAAGAAAGAAACAAATAGAAATAGCTAAAAATTTATTAGATGTTTTAGATGTTGAGACTATATCGTTAAAGACTGGTTTAGATGTAGAATTTATTTATGAGCTTAAATAATGGCTGTGGTGCAAAAAACGTAAGATGCTAAACTCAGATCATGAAAACTAATCAAAAAGCTCAAAAAATACCGAAAAGCCATTTCACTGGAAGCACTATGAGGGTGAAATCATCCTGATAAATATGAGGTGGTATTGTAGTTATGGGTTAAGTTATCGAAATATTGGTTAATATAATGGAAGAGCGTGATCTTAACGTGGTTCACACGACAATAATGAGATGGTCCATGGATATGCTCCTCAAATTGACAAGAAGATTTGGCACGCCTGAAAAGAGCTGAGAAGTCTTGGCTAATGAATGAAACTTATATTAAGGTTAAAGGAAAGTGGAAGGCCGTCTTCCTGAAAAAGTTAAGATTCGAGCTGTTAAATACCGGAACAATATAGTTGGCAAGATCACCGGTTTATTAAGAAAATAACAAAGCCTGGTCTGGGTTTTCAATCGATACGAACAGCATTAAAAATTATCGCTGGAATTGAAGCCATGCACATTCTCTGTAAAGGGCCATTACGCAGAAGTTTTTCCACAGGATCTTCACGTACACAGATCGTAAATAAACTGTTTGGGTTGAGTGTTTAATGGAAGTGGATTTTTCTAAAATTGTGCCTTATAAGAGTTTTTACACCAGAGCCACATGAAGGACGTAATGATTATAAAAATTTAACACCACAGGCACTAAAAAAAGATATTCAAAAAGTTATTAAGCTAGGCTAATTGTCTCTATCGGATGCTTACGGTTGAATGCAGTGTCGCGGTTGCCATTCAATAAAATTTATATATAATTTTTTATTATATTAATGGAGAAGAACTTTGACATCTAAACAAAGCCTTGACGATACAGATTGGGCAATTATTAAAATACTTTCTGATGAAAATACTACTAATAATGCTATAGCTGATGAATTGGGCATTACAGAAGGCACAGTGCGACAACGTATTAAACGTTTGCGTAGTACGGGGGTATTAAAGATTAAGGCATTAATTGACCCTGAAACCTTGCCTAATCAACAACTTGTTTATATTATGGTTAATGTTAGTGAAGCTCATTTATTAGACGAAAAAGCTAAGGAAATATCTAATTTAGGCGGTGTACTGTCGGTATCTATTATGGCAGGTCAATATGATTTAATGATAGAGCTTTTGGTGGATTCTAATAAAGGTTTAATGAAATTTATTACTAAAAGTTTGTCAACTGTAAAAGGATTGGCTAAATCGGAGACTTTAGTAACTTTAAAAAGTTATAATAAGTACATATAAAATATGAAAATATCACGTATATCTATTTTTGATATCTTTAAAATAGGCGTTGGTCCTTCTAGTTCGCATACATTAGGTCCGTGGCGAGCTGTTAGGTCTTTTTTGCAAGATTCTCAAAAAATTAAATCATTGGCAGATGTTGTATCTGTTGAATGTTGCTTGTTTGGCTCTTTAGCTTTTACAGGCAAAGGACATCAAACCGATAAAGCTATAATATTGGGGTTTTTAGACTTAGACCCAGAAACGGTGGAAATTGATAAAATAGAACATATTTTAAATGATGTAGAAAGTCATAAAAAGATATTATTTGCTGGAAAGTACAATATAAATTTTGATATTGCTAAAAATATTATTTTTGATTTTAAAACACCTACAGATTATCACCCCAATACTTTTGACTTAAAATTAGTTTACAATAATGGTGAGAAACATACGGCAAGGTATTATTCCACTGGAGGCGGTTTTTTTGAATTGCATGGGCAGGCAAGTGCTGCCACTATAAAACCTATGCCACCGCATCCAGCACAAAATGCTAAAGAACTATTGGCATTAAGCGTTAATCAAAATAAATCTATTGCAGAATTAGTCTTTGAAAATGAATCATTTTGGACATCACCTGAGCAGGTAACTCAACGGATTGAAAAATTATGGGATACAATAAAAGATTGTATACATCGTGGTTTTTTGTCGACGGGTACATTGCCAGGTGGGTTAAATGTTAAATATCGTGCCGGCGAAATAGCCAGGCGCCAGTATGATTATCCGCGATTTAATAGTTTTGATGAATTCTTAAATTTATTAAGAGGCGAACAATTAAAATACTCTGAAGTATCTGGTTGGGTATCGGCATTTGCTTTAGCTGTTAATGAAATAAATGCGTCAATGGGTAGAATTGTAACCTCTCCCACAAATGGTGCGGCAGGTGTGATACCTGCAGTATTGTTATATGCGTATTGTTTTGAAAATAAAATTAGCCAGCAAAATATTTGTGATTTCTTTTGTACAGCAGGAGAGGTTGGTACTCTTTTTGTTAAAGAGGCGACTATCAGTGCAGCCCAAGGTGGTTGTCAGGCTGAAATAGGTGTTTCGTCAGCAATGGCGGCGGCAGGTTTAACGCAAATTATGGGAGGAACAGCAGCGCAGGTTCTTGAGGCTGCCGAGATTGCCATGGAGCATCATCTTGGTTTGACTTGCGACCCTGTTGGTGGGTTGGTACAAGTGCCTTGTATCGAGCGTAATGCGATGGGAGCTTGCAAAGCCATAACAGCTTCTCAATTGGCTTTGACCAGAGACCCTAGGGATTCTTTGGTGGACTTGGATGATGTGATTGAGAGTATGTGGAATACAGCTAAAGATATGAATGATAAATATAAAGAGACCTCTAGGGGTGGACTTGCTTTGTCGGTCACTTGTCGAGAGTGTTAATCTTTAATTATTAACGTTAGATTATTAATATTGAGGATTGTTATGTTAAAATTTGAAGTACCACAAGATGCTGTTTTTTATGCAATATTAAACGAAACTTTTATTTTTGGCGAAGATATTTTAACCTTAGAAAAAACTTCTAAAGTCGATACAAAAGATTCGACATTTGCATGGGTTGTTAAGGCTTTTGGGTATGCAGGCGCGCTTAAAACTATCAAGCAACTTAGAAAAGAACAGGATAATCAAAGTAGGTTAGTAATTCCTAATGATTATCATTTGCGTTTAATATATCAGATGTTATGTAAATTTAGTGAAAGCCATAATGAAGAAGTTCAAGATTCAGGCGTTCAAGAAATAGACGGTTTTGCACTTTCTAAAATCAAATTTAATGCATTAGTAGAATTATACTTTGGTGATATAGATAGTTTACATATGAAATTACCCGCATCTGGAAAATTAAAAGCAGATGATTTAATTATGCAAGAAGCTGATTTGGAAAGTGAATTTTTAACCTTGGGCGATAAGTTTTATGTTGAAGGCGCAACGTACCCACAGTTAGATGATGATGTGTCATTGATGGCTCCAATTAATGATTTTGAAGATGCCTTAGTTGAAGAAGAAGATGCTGTTGCTGATTTTTATGCAGATGAAGATGATTATGATGACCCGTTGGCAGATTATGGTATGGGTGACGATGAAGACAACTGGGGTTACGAAGATTAATAAAGGTTGTTGACAAAACATAACGTTTGGTTATATTGCCAAATGTTATGTTGAATATGCAACCATATATAGATAAAACCAAAATAATTAAAGCATTAGCGCACCCTACTAGATTATGGATTGTAGAAGAGCTTGCCGGTGGTGAGCGTTGCGTCTGTAAGTTTGTCCAAGATATTGGTGCTGATTTTTCTACAGTCTCTAAGCATTTGTTGTTGTTAAAACAAGCTGGCATTATTGTTGATGAAAAACGTGGTAAACAAGTTTATTACACTTTAAAAACGCCTTGTATATTGTCGTTTATTGCTTGTATAGAAAAAGTCGCTAACAATGCTTGAAATATTTACGCGTTTAGCAGATTATATTTGTTATCAAGTATTGGAGCTTGGAGTAAATACAAGCTTAGGCGAATCACTACATTTTTTTATTGAAGATACTACTAAAATATTTGTTTTGGTAATGTGTATGATTTATGCCATTGCCATTGTGAGAGCCTCGCTTGATTTAGAGGTTGTACGTAGATACTTGCATAATCGCCCTGCGTGGTTTGGGTATTCTTTGGCATCTTTTTTTGGTGCGATTACACCATTTTGTAGTTGTTCTAGTATACCAATGTTTCTTGGTTTTACCTCAGCGCAAATACCAGCGGGGGTTACTTTATCATTTTTAATCACATCACCTTTGATTAATGAGGTGGCAGTTGTTTTGTTGGGTTCATTGCTAGGTTGGAAATTTACAATTGTATATATCATTGCAGGTTTAACGGTTGGGGCTTTGGGTGGTTTTATTTTTAATGTGCTAGGTGCGGATAATCAATTACAGCCTTTGGCACGAGGAATAACTAAAGAATCTTTAAACGATAATGTGTCTGTTGTCTCTTTAACTTTGCATCAAAGGCACTTGTTTGCAAAACAAGAGGTTGCTCAGATATTGGGACGAATCTGGAAGTGGATTTTTATAGGTGTTGGTGCAGGGGCAGCCTTGCACGGTTTTGTGCCAGCTAGTTGGATAGCATCTCATTTGGGTGATAAATCTTGGTGGAGTGTACCGATGGCGTCTTTGTTGGGCATACCGTTATATAGTAATGCTACTGGTATGATTCCTATAGTAGAAACTCTATTAGATAAGGGTTTGCCAGTCGGGACGGCATTGACATTGATGATGTCAACAGTTGGTGCTAGTTTTCCTGAGTTTATTTTATTAAAACAAGTTTTAAAGCCACGCTTATTACTTTGGTTGTTTATATATTTTTTAATAGCGTTTACCAGTATTGGTTATTTAATGAATGCTTTATTTTAATGGAGATAACAATGAAAATACAAATTCTTGGAACAGGCTGTGCTAAATGTCAAACCTTAGCACAAGTAACAAAAGATGCCGCTACAAAAGCGGGGCTTGATTTTACTTTAGAAAAAGTAACAGATATTAACGATATTATGGCTTTTAAAGTTATGATGACTCCAGCATTAGTTGTTGATGGCGAAGTTAAATTAACGGGCAAGATACCGTCATCAGAAGAGCTTAATGCATTATTAGGTGTATGATTATTATTGCCATTGCTTCAAATATTTATAGAATGCGTAATTAAAATTTGTTTTAGGATTTATCTATGGAAGCTTATATTAAGCCAGAAATCACAGGATTAACCCCTTTTTATACGGGTAAAGTACGAGACCTTTATGATTTGGGAGATAGATTTTTAATTGTTGCATCTGATCGTATATCTGCATTTGATGTTATTATGCAAAATGGTGTACCGGGTAAAGGTATAGTATTGACACAAATATCTAAGTTTTGGTTTGATTATTTGGGTGATGAGTTTCCAAATCATATTATATCTTTTGATGTTGAAGATGTACCCGAAATTAATAAGTCAGATTACGCCAAGCTACGAGGACGTATAATGCTGTGCAAAAAATTAACTATTTTGCCAGTGGAATGTATTGTGCGTGGTTACTTGACAGGTTCGGGGCTTAAATCATATCAAAAAGATGGTACTGTTTGTGGCATTAAATTGCCAGAAGGCTTGGTGGAAAGTTCTAAATTGCCAGAGGTTATATTTACGCCATCAACTAAGGCTGTTGAGGGTCATGATGAAAATATTTCTTTTGAACAGGCTGTAAAAATTGTGGGCGAGGATAATGCTCAATGGTTAAAAAAGACTTCTTTGGCTGTATATGAAAAAGGACGAGCTTATGCTAAATCTAAAGGCATTATTTTGTGTGATACTAAGTTTGAATTTGGTACAGATGCAAATGGCAATATTGTTTTAGCAGATGAAGTGTTAACTCCTGATTCTAGTCGTTTTTGGCAAGCTTCTTTGTATCAAGAGGGGCAAAGTCAGGATAGTTTTGATAAACAAATTTTAAGAAATTATTTAGAGACATTAGATTGGGATAAAAATTATCCTGGACCTACATTGCCTGCCGAGATTATAGAAAAGGTTAGAGCCAGATATGTTGAAGCGGTTGAAATGTTAGCAGGCACAGATTTTGCCAATGATATGAAAAAATTGTTGGTTGATTATTTGTAAATGGTTAATGAAATTGAGTTAAAATTTTTTAATCTCGATATAAAAGCCCTCCAAGAAAAAATTATTTCTTTGGGGGGTTTTTTAGATTATGCAGGTGATATGCGAGCTGTTTATTTTGATAATGGTGAGTTAAAAAAACAAAAAGGTGCTTTGCGTTTACGTCAGCAACCTGTTGCAGGCGGGTTAATCAAAACTATTTTAACTCGCAAAGAACATATCAGCGAAAGCGGTGTTAAAAGTTGTCGTGAAACAGAAACCACTGTTGGCAATTTTAATGCCTGTCAGAATATTTTATTGAGCTTGGGTTATAAGCCAGTTTTAACCATTGTAAAACATCGTAGCAGTTATATTTTAAATGGTGGGCGTATAGAAATAGATACTCATAAAGAAGACTTAAGCTATATTCCACCGTTTGTTGAGTTAGAAGCCAGTGATAAAACTAAATTGTGGGATTTGGCATTAAATTTAGATTTAGACCCTAATAGTGGCTTAGCATTAAACGCTTTTGAAATTCAAAATAAATTTAAAAAACATTAGCTTTAAATTAATTTAAAGCTTGTTCAATAATTCTTGAAAAACATCATAAATAGTGGTAGTCTCAATGTTCACATAAGAATAAATAAGGAGCAAAAATGAGTAAAAGCTGTGTATATCTTGAAAAAGTAGAAGATTCATTAGTTAATATAGCCATATCAGGTCTTGCGGAGGCATTGAATATTCCAGACAATACAGCCCAAAAAATAGTTAATTCAGCTCCAATTATTTTGTTTAGTAATCTTGAAGCTAAACAGGCAGATGCAATTGTGCGTGCTTTTTCTTTAATTGTTGAAAAAGGTGTTGGTATCGCTTCGGCTTTAACATCAACAAGATCAGAAAAACCAATTACTTGGCCAAAAGATATTAAAGTTCGTGGGCGTAGTTTAGAAGATTATGCCTTTGCCAGTTTAGATGGTGGTTTTTTAGCCGGTGGTTTTTGTTGCCCTCGTTGCGGAGAAAAATTTGCTATTATTTCAAATCCCGTTACAAACAATTCTAGCCCAGTAGAGATTTCTGAAGCTCCAGTAGTAGTGCAAGAAACAGTTGAAAAAACGGCGCAAGAACCTGCGGAGAAAATTGTTAAAGAGCCAGTAACAGAAGTAGTTGAAGAACCTACCGAAGAGCTTGTAGAAGAATCTGTGGAAGAAGTTATAGAAGCACCTGTTGCAATAGCAGAGGAAGTTGTTGAAGAGATTATTGAAGAACCACAAGAAGAAATAGCATTAGAAAATGATGATGAAATTGTTGAAGAGGTAGTCGAGGTTGTTGATGAAGTTTCAAATACGGACGATATAGGCACAGTAGAAGCCCCAGCTCCACTTGGAAACGAATCTACCTTCGAAACAATATCTCCAGGCAGTGGTGAATTTAGCGTCCGTTTAAAGGGTATCAAAGGCAAGGATGCAAAGGCAGAGGCATCAGCTGCTATTCAAGAAATTATGGGCTTAAGTGAAGCAGATGCAAAAAAAATCCTAAAGAAAGTCATTATTAATGCTGTTAAAGATATTTCAGAAGAAGAAGCTAATAATTTAGCAGCTAAATTTGAAGCTAAAGGTATTAAAGCCGAAGTTAAAGCTAAAAAATAAAACTTACTTATTTTATCGCCATTATAGTTTGTCTTGTATAAATCTATAATGGCTTTTTTTATTTATATGTAGATAATTTTATGAAAACAACTCAAAAATGTTTGATAGAAGCTTTGCAGGGCGAAAGTAATGCCATTGTAAGGTATGCCGATTTTGCTGATGTTGCATTAAAAGAAGGCTTTAAAAATATTGCTTATTTATTTAAGGCATTGGTTGAAACCGAGAGGGTACATCAAAAAAATCATTTGCGGGCATTGGGCGAGTGTGAATATAAACAAGAGCTAGAGGATTGGCCAGTATCTGATACTACATCTAATTTGCAATATGCTGTCGATGGCGAAACTTTAGAATACAAAAGTGCTTACCCATCAATGATTAAACAAATACGTAAAGAAGGTAGTAACGAATATCAAAAGGTGGCTATATTATCGATGACTTGGAGCAGTGCAGCAGAAAAAACCCATGCACAAGTTTTAAAAATAGCTTTAAAGGCAATTAAAAAAGGTATGGATTTAGATGTGACACAGATTTTTGTTTGTGAAGTCTGTGGCAATTTAATTTTAAGTAAAGAATTGCCAAAATCAGTTTGTGATATTTGTGGTCACGATGCCTTATTTTATAAATTAGTAAAGCCATTTTAAGGAATTTTATGCCTAAACCATATCAAGAAAAATTTCATTTACAGGGTGGGGAGTTAATAAGGCAAGTAACCTTTGGAATGAACGATGGTGTTGTTAGCGTTTTTGCATTGTTAGCTGGTATAGCTGGAGCAGGTCAAGGTACGCAAACAATATTGGTTACCTTAATTGCGGCAACAGCGGCTGGTGCATTAAGCATGGCAGCAGGTGAGTTTATATCATCGAAAAGCGAGAGTGATTTTTTTAATCACGAGATAGAACAAGAACGTTTAGAAATTAAACTGTGTCCTGAAATTGAGTTGGAAGAATTACGTCAAATTTATAAGAAGAAAGGTTTTGAAGGTGATTTATTAGATGATGTGGTTAATCAGCTTGCTAAAAATGATGATCAGTGGATTAAAGAAATGGTTATTGATGAGTTAGGCGTAACAGAATTAGAGCATGAAAGCAGTCTTAAAACGGCTTTAGTGATTTTTGTTGCCTTTTGCATAGGTGCATCATTTCCGACTTTACCGTATGTTTTTTTGGCACCTTTAAATATCGATGCTGATATGATTTTTAATATTTCTACAGGTGTTACCATAGGTGGCTTATTTTTTGCAGGTGCCATGAAAAAATTTGTAACTGGTGTAAATTGGTTAAAGTCGGGCTTAGAGATGGTTTTGGTGGGAGCTTTTGCCTTTGGTATATCTTATTTGATAGGTATATTTATCCCTATTTAAAATATAAAGTTAGCCTAGCCTAAAAAAAATTGACAATGCTTTGATAAATCGTAAAATCCAAAGTTAGCTTGACCTAACTTATTTATTAAAGGAGTAAAATGTATTTATCAGATTTAACTAAAAATCAGCAAGCCAAAGTTGTGCGGGTAGGATGTGAGCGTGCTTTGGCTTGTCGTTTGGCGGATATGGGGCTTAGAAAAGGCGCAGAAATAACCGTAAAGCCGGACGCCCCTTTAGGCGATCCGATGCATTTAATGGTATTGGGGTATGATTTTACTTTGCGCAAAAAAGACGCCAAACATATAGTTGTTGAGGTGTTGTAATGAAAAAATTTACTATTGCTTTAGCGGGTAATCCAAACTCAGGAAAAACTACCATTTTTAATAATTTAACAGGTGCGCATCAGCATGTCGGTAATTATGCAGGCGTAACAGTTGAAAAAAAAGAGGGTATTTGTAATTATTGTGATTATGAATTAAACATTGTGGATTTACCAGGTACTTATTCTTTGGCGGCTACTTCTCTTGAAGAAATAGTATCTCGGGATTTCTTAATAGATACTAAACCAGATGTAGTTGTAGTAGTTTTGGATTCAGCAAATTTAGAACGTAATTTATATTTAGCAGTTCAGTTGATAGAAATGAAATTGCCACTGATATTATTGTTTAATATGTGCGATGTATCTAAGGCACGGGGTATTGAATTTGATTTAGCACGTTTATCTAAGTTGTTGGGAGCGCCTATAGTAGAATCCATAGGTCGCAAACATATGGGTATGGATAAATTAAAAAAAACTATTGTGAAAGTTGCCGAAGCTCAAAGTATACCAGAGGTTAAAATACAGTATGGCGATGATTTAGAAAAAGAAATTTATAATATAAGTAAATTGTTAGAGCAATATGAAACTAATTTAATTAAACATTATCCAGCTAAATGGTTGGCTATGAAGTTATTAGATCATGATTTGGATTTGCAAAAAAAGATAACCTCTCAAGAAGTTTTAGCTCAACTAAAAAAAAGCACTACAATAATAGAAGAAAATTATGGAGATTATCCTGAAATAGCCATTGCCGATATGCGTTATGGATTTATTTCTGGCGCTTGTCAGCAAACCATAAAGCAGACTATTGAAAAACGTCATGAAATAAGTGATATAATAGATGCTGTAGTAACTAATCGAATATTGGGAATACCTATCTTTTTATTTTTAATGTATTTAACTTTCCAATTTACTTTTACTTTGTCAGAAGCACCTATGGGTTGGTTAGAATCGTTTTTTGGGTGGTTAGCAGATTTTATATCTAGTTTGTGGCCTGCTAATAGCCATAGTGATTTAAAAGCATTGTTGGTAGATGGTGTTATAGGTGGTGTAGGTGGTGTTTTGGTTTTTGTACCAAATATCATGCTACTGTTTTTGGCTATTTCTTTGATGGAAGATACTGGGTATATGTCAAGGGCTGCTTTTATAATGGACAGACTTATGACAAAAGTAGGTCTACAAGGAAAATCCTTTATACCTATGTTAACAGGCTTTGGTTGTTCTGTACCAGCTATTATGGCAACTAGAACTTTAGAAAATCGCAAAGACCGTTTAATAACTATGTTGGTAGTGCCACTTATGAGTTGTAGTGCCAAATTACCAATTTATATGTTGTTAATTCCAGCTTTTTTTGAGACATCCATTCAACCACAAGTGATGTTTGGCATTTATTTATTAGGTGTCTTTTTAGCAATAATTTGTGCGTGGATATTACGTTTTACAATATTTAAAGGGGAGATTACTCCTTTTGTTATGGAGTTACCTATTTATCGTATGCCTACATTACGAGGGGTATTAATCCATATGCTAGAAAAGAGCTGGGAGTATGTTAAAAAAGCTGGAACAGTAATTTTAGCTATTTCTATAATATTATGGTTTTTAAGTACATATCCAAAGAAAACAGAATTTAGTAAAAATTATGATATTTTAATTGAGCAGGCAACTAACATTGCGGATAAACATGAATTAGAAAATCAAAAAAAGGCTGAGTTAGTAGAATATACATTAGCGTCAAGGGTTGGTAAATTAATTGAACCTGTTATTAAGCCCATAGGTTTTGATTGGAAAATTGGTACGGCATTAATAGGTGCATTTGCAGCTAAAGAGGTGTTTGTTGCTCAATTAGGTATTGTTTATTCTGAGGGAGAAACAGACGAGGATTCACAGTCTTTGAGAGATATTTTAAAACAATCTTATGGATCGTTAGTAGCGGTATGTATTATGGTTTTTTGTTTAATTTCAGCTCCGTGTATGGCTACTATTGCTGTTACAATTCGTGAGTCTGGTTCTTGGAAATGGGGAGCGTTTCAGCTTATAGGACTAACGGTTATGGCTTGGATTGTAACTTTTATATTTTATAATGTAGGAATGTTTTTCTCGTGGGGGGTAAGTTGATGCTAGAGACTATAATTTTAATTTTAATTTTTATAGGAGCAGGTGTATTTGCCTATCGTGCTTTACGCAATGATATTAAAAATCCCAGTTGTGGTGGTTGTAAAAAAAATAAACGCAACAAACTTTGAACTTGTTATCCTACAAATACAACAGCAAGTGCAATTAACTTTGCACTTGCTGTCCTGCAAATACGTTATAATCTAATCGTTTAAGTTTATATTCCATATAGAACATACCAACAACAACAGGGATTAAGCAAGCTAATAAATAACCAAACCCCGTATATATAAAACCTAAGTTTATGGTCATAGGTGTTAATATGGCATTGCAAAAAAGAAATAAGGTAGTGATGCCTGCAGCCAGTTTTTGCCAATCAAAATATAAGATAATTATAATTTGTACCATTAAAAGAGCTTGCATAAATGCTGCAATTAAAGAGATGCGAAACATTGTAGCAAGACCTGGATTTAAGCCTGTTATTTCCATTATTTTAGGCGCTAATAAAATACAGATTAATGTAATTGCCCCTTGAAATTTTAACATTCTTAAGATAGATAGTTTTAAGGCATCATTCATTTGTTCTTTAGCTTTGGTTAATTGATTCCAAGAGAACCCGCTTTCTAATCCACGGTAATACTCAGAATATTTTTGATAAAAACTTGTTTCGATACGTATTAAAAATAACGCCATTGTTGGTACGATAGAAATATAAGCATAATACATACAAGTGTCATAATCTGTAGTTGCTAAAAACGGGCCAGCACTTACATTGTTATCAATCCAGTAATATACTTTGTCTATCCAAATGCCAGTGTTATAGCTAAATCCACATAAAATAAGCCATGGCTTATTATACCAATATTTAAGAACTTCTTTGTCTGCCCCGTGTGTTGTTGGAAATTCTCGTGCAGTTCGTATTGCTAAGAAAAGAGCCAATACTGTCATTCCAAAGCCAAAGCCCCATAACATCCCATCTAATCCCCATACTATTCCACCCCAATATGCGGCGGCAACACTAATGGCATAGCCGATAAAAAAAGATTTAACTATGGCAATATAATCTCTAGCAGCTGACAAATAAATCATACCAACCCATGTCAACGCAATAGTTTGAAATAATAAAGCTCCGGCCAAGCTTAGTGATATAGACAGACCAGTTATTATATAAAACAAAAAACTGCTTCCGCCACCTAGTATAAATAAAACAGCCCCTACAAAATGAAAACTAGGCAATAATGATTGGGGATCATCAACATATAATCTGTCGGCTAAATACCTAGTTGTCGCCAGTTGAAAAGGCCCTGTTAATATTAATGTACCCATATATGTATATACGACAATTACTCTAAATAGCTCATTTTCTTTTGGAGTAACAATATCTTTTAATACTATGCTAATTAGTGCGATGCCGATAATCGACAGTAACCATGGTCCTGCTGAAAGTAGTGCACTATAAATGTAAGCTTGAGCAATACCTAGATAGGTGTTTTTTTGTAATATTTTTTGTAGATGAAATCCAACGCCAGCCATAATTAGTCTTGTAAAGTAGCCATTAAAAAATATTCATATTCTTTTTTGTAAGCATCGGTAACTAGGTGTAGGGCATAATAAGTTTGCACACGTTTACGTCCGGCCTTACCAATCTCACGCGCATATTCTGGATTGTAATAAAGTATTTTTAATTTCTCTGCAAATGGACTAGGCGAAGCAACTGGTACGACAAATCCTGAAGGGCCAATTTCTTTATCTTCTGCACTCCTACCTTCTAATAATTCTCGGCACGCACCTACATCTGTTGCAACTACTGGTACTCCAGCGGCATTTGCTTCTAAAATTACAAAAGGTAACCCTTCAGATATCGAGCTTAAAACTACCACATCTAAAATGGGCAAATATTTTTTAACGTCTACCATACCTGTAAATTCTATTTTATTTTTTAAATCTAATACTTCGATAAATTCTTGGCATTCTTGTACATATTCAGCCTCTTCATCTTGAGGCCCCATAATAAATAATTTAAAATTTAAATTTTCACTGTTTAAAATGTCTAGGGTTCGCAATAGAGTTTTTATATCTTTAATTGAGGCTACTCTGCCAATAAAGCCAATATGAAAGATGTCATCGGTATGGCGATAGCGTTGTTTTAGTTTTGTAAATTCAAATACATTTACACCATTGGGAATAATTTTTATTGAATCTGGTGCGCCATCTGCGATTTGATCAATTTTGTTTGCATCAAATAAGGAATATATTTGGTCAGCGGCATTATAGGCACTGCGACTTAAAGATAAAAAAAACTGTACCCACCAGTATTTGTAAAAATTGCGTTTACGTCCCATATCTAAGCTTCTAGCTTTACTTAAATCATCTTTAATCCATGATGAATTAAAGATTTCAATACGCCTTTCACGTGTGTATATGCCATGTTCACTAATCAGAAAAGCGGCATCGTTTTGTTTGCTAGCAATAGCACCTAGCATTCCAGCATAGCCTGTACAAGCTGCATGATAAATACGTGCACGTGGTATTTTTATACGCAATAATTTTAAGAGAGGTAAATTTACAAATCTATATGCCCAATAAAAATCCAAAAACCCTGCCTCTTGGTTTAAATGTTTATGATAAAAATTTTTGGCAATTTCCCATGCTTGTTGGCTGTAGGCAAAACAGTCCATAAATTGAGATTCGGTTTTTGGTATGTTCACTAATGTTTGTAAAGTATGCAAATCGAGAGGCTTTGCTTCTAGTATGTCTTCTTGTAGTTGTTCTAATTTTTGCCATTGATTTTGGCTAAGTAATTTGTCGACTTTTAAATGGGGCTTCTTATCTGGATAATCGTGTATGTAAGCTTCGTGCATATTAATCACATTTGCTGGCAAATGATATTTTAGTTTTTTAAAATCATTACGCTTAGGACCTAAATATAGAATATTAAATCTAATATATGGCATTGCATCTAACAGTTGTTTAACCCAAGAGCTAACACCTCCTTGAACGTATGGGTATGTACCTTCTAAAATCAAACACACATCGGCTTTCATTTTAATGTTCTTTTTGCACTTGTATAAAATTGTTAGAAATAATTTTTGTGGCTAATTTTCTAACACTCAATTCTTCATCAAATAAACTGGCGTCAATAATACTAGCATAGATGTTACTGTTAATTAAATGCGGGGGGTGTAATAGGGTGGCAATTCTGATTTCTTTTTGGGGTAATGTTAATAGATGTTTAATAGGCAGTGGATGTTTTAGTTGCTGTGATAAATCAGCTAGTACCCATGCTTCTATTAATGCTAAATTATAGCTGTGGGTGCTTTCGGATAAAATTTCATTTAAAGGTTTTAAATCATATTGTGCCATTGAAATTAAAGCGTTAGTAGCCCAGTTTAAACCATTACTAGCTTGTTTGGCTAGATATATGATAGCTTGTTTTTCTGCTTTGATTGAAGAGGCATATTTTATAATCAGTTTTAATTTAGCATGGTATTCAGGAAATTGTGTAATTAACTCATATAGAGAATAGTTATGTTGATATAGTAATGATTTAGAGATAGCTTTTAATAATTCTATTTCCGAGCTTTCTTGTAATAGATTTAGCATT
This sequence comes from Planctomycetota bacterium, assembly GCA_027063065.1. Lineage (GTDB taxonomy): Bacteria > Planctomycetota > JAMOSO01 > JAMOSO01 > JAMOSO01 > JAMOSO01. The sequence continues at coordinate 15,111 of JAMOSO010000071.1, forward strand.
TCTATACTTAATGTTTTATTTTTGATATGCGCACTGACTCTGCATGCTAAAATAGCAATATTTAAATATGGATGCTTAAGTTTACTTTTAACACTTATTGCTATTTCTTCTGGTAATGTATGATTTTGTCCCCACATTTCTAATCGACTTAAAACACTTTCATATATGCTATTTGGGTGTTCTTCTTCTAAGATGGAGCTAAAATCATATAGGTTTTTTTTAGTCAAAATTGAAGATAAGCTTTGCACTGCTGTATACGAGGTGAGTTCGTCAGTTTTTAGAGCCTCCCTTATTTGTGGCCATGCCTTTTTAAAACCCGCTTGTCCTGCAATTTCAATAATGTGCAAAATCACATTTGTATCTTTTTCTTGTTGCCACCAGTTACAAAAATTATCTTCTGTTTCAGGTAATGCTAAAAGTCCAGCTAATTCATAACCAATTATTCTTATATTTGCGTTTTGGCTTTGCATAGAGTTATTAGATATATGTATTATTAATTCTTCTGGCATAGCGCCTAAACTTTGTATACAAGTTCGTTTTAACTCTGGGTGAATTTTTGTAGCCATTACATTAATAATTTTAAAAGCTACATTTTCTTGAGGGTAGTTAGCTAATGCTTCTACAGCAGATTTGCGTAATATATTTTGATTTGTTTCATTTTCTAAAATATTTAATAAAGTGGATATGGCATCTTTTAGTTGATGTTTACCAAAAATTTTGCATAGGTATATTTTGACCTCTATATCCGCTTCTGTCTGTAGTGCTTGTAATAATATTTGTAACGGTTTGGATGTAATAGGTAAGTAGCATATTTGTTCGGCAGATAATTTGCGTATAGTTACAGAATTATGTGTAAGACAATTTAATAATAAATCAGCTAAATTTTTGCGAGCACTTTTTTTAAAATTTAATTTGCTTAAAGAAAGCAAAGTAGCTTCGATAACTTTTTCAGATGTTGATTTTAGTAATCGGCGAATATAGGCAATATCAAAACCTAATCCATAATAACAAAGCAAGTTTATTACTGGTATGCATAATTCAGAATTAACATCTTCTAGTAAAGATAAAACGTATTTTTGTGCATTGTAACCATCGATTTTACGCAAAGCGTTAAAAGCTTCGAGGCTTAAATCTTTATCTTTATTTTTAGTATATTCAATTAACAGTTCAATACATGGTTTGGCATTGGTCAAAGATAATAACGGACATATTTTTTTTGCCTTTATATAATTTAAATCTTTAGCAAATTTACAAAAATCTAAAAGTTCTTTTGGGTTTTCTTCTAGTTGTTCCCAAAGAATACGCGCTTCTAAAATAGTTGCTTTTTCAAGTTCAGTAAAAATAGTTTCATTATTTTTATTCATGCGGATATATTCTCTAGCCAAAAATCAATATTATGTTTAATTCTAAGCGGAATCGTGCCAAATGTCGCAGCTTGTTGGCAACATAATGCAGTTTCTGCGAACTTGCCACAGTAATAATTTGCCTCAGCGCACCATAGTAATGCAGTTTGAGGATTATCTGATGTTTTGGCTAATGTAGTAAAACACGCCAGTGCTGATTTGTAATCATGTAAACCTAAATCAATGCGTCCAGCTAATTCATAGACTTTAGAGTCCGCTTGCTTGGGGTTGATTTTATTAATATACATTTTAGCTTTTTTTAGATAGTTTTTTTCTCTTTCACCTTCGGCAATATTATAATAACTAAAATCAAAATAAGATTGGGCAAGGTTAAAGTAATCTAATGCAGAGGCTGTCGTGCGTGTTGCTCTTAAATCACGTTTTTTTAAGCTATCCGTTAATTTGCTTTCAATTTTAGAAAGTATGCTAGCAGCAAAAAAGCGTACTTCAACTGATTCTAAACTTAATGCTTTACGCAAGGTTGCAACAGATTCTGGGGTTTCTAACTGGGCTAAAGCTTCAATGGCCGTGCGTTTTTCTAATAATGGTTGGTCGGATTTGAGAATGCTAAATAAAGATAGTAAACGTTCTGGATCGGGAGTAAATGTTTTAGTCGTATTGTTGTATTCTAAATCTTTTGCTAAGTGTTCTTGATAGTCTTCAAAGGTTCCTGATTTATGCTGCCCAGATGTAGCTAAAGAATAATAACTGGCACACAAGCCTCCAAATACGGGAACGCCCATAGCTAATGTTATTTCAAAACTTGGCAATCGCCTTTCATCACGTCCAAAATAAACCGTTATTAACCCTAATACTGCACTCGTCAAATGCATTTTAGTAGCATCTATAAACTGGTGTTGTTGCAAAAACATTAAGCATAACCCTGTAGCAATTATATTAAAAATAATGATAGGTATAAAACGCATTATAGCTCTTTGTAAAAAGTTTTTTGAAACTTATTAAACTCTGGTAGATTATTTACTTCTAGTAAATTTATATTATCTGCAAAGTGGATAGGTTTTTTATTGTTATTGTTTAATATCATTAATTTATAATAAGCTAAAGTATTTAATATTTTTTCTTTGACTACATTTGCTCCAGCAATATTTGTAGAAGGTAAATATAGTAAAAATGTTTGCTGAGGATAATTATATGTTAATAAATCACTACCTCGTGCTATTTTTAAAATAATGTGTGATATTAACATTTCTAAACGCCAATGTGCTTTGCGGTTTAATGAAAATGACTGTAACGATAAACTTAAGATGGTAGCAGGTTTGGCTTCTCTGGCTAATAATCTAATGGATTTAGATACATAATCACAAAAAAAGTTTTCACCATTTAAACCTAATTCTTGTAAATCAAAATCGTGAGAGCCTTTAGCTTGCATTATTTCAATTCTGTCTAAACTCATTCCAACCCAGTGTAAAATAGTTTCAAATACATCTACACTTAAAGACGCCATATTTTTAAAAGGTATCATACCAACAGTAATACCCATAATTAGTTTTTCTTTGCGGTTATAAACCACGCCAGCAAGTATAGCATCATTTGGAATGTTTGGGTTATGTTTGGTGGTACAGCTTAAGATGCTTTTTGTTTGCATACTTTTACGTAGTAAGGCTGGTATGTTTGTTTCTTCAATTAATTTATTGTTTTGTAGCCAATCTCCGTTGTGGTGTTCGTATATACTGATGTCTTCGGCGTGTAAGATTTCTGATAGAGAATCCTTTAGACAGGTAATAAGTTCTTCTTTATTTCTAACCGAATTAAGCCTTTTTATCGGTCCGTGCATTCTAAATAAATTTCCTTCACGGCCGGCAATGTTTGATTCTAAAAAGCGATATTTTTCTTCCAGTTGCAAATAATTTTTACGATTTATTTCTAGCTCTTCTTTTGTTTTTTGTAAATTTGTTTTAAAAAAAGTTGTCTTACAATCTCGGCTATTAAGAGCCTCGCTACAATAATGGCCTAACATAATCATAGATACTGGTATAATCATTTTATTAGTATGTAGGTATAGCATATCACTAACGTTGTTGTCTATTTGATAATACCCCCAAAGAGTTAGTCCGGCACAGATTAAACTTATTAATTGTCCGTAAGGCTCACCATATCTAAAAGAAATCAATAAGATAATAAGCCAATAAGGCGACAGTGGCATTTGAGTAAAAAACATATCTTCAGGCATAGTAAAGAATGCAACTAGCTGTAAGCTAGCTAACATAAATAATGCTTCTGAATACACTTGAAGTTTTTTAGGCATAGATTATTTTTTATTTTTAAAATTTCTTTTTTTTATTTGGTTATTTTTATTTGTTTTAGGTATTAAATTTTGAACAATCTTAGCGCATTGTTGCTGAGTTAAATGCCCAAGGCTATTAGAACCAAAAATATTGTTATTAGATTTAGCACAATTTGCAGACCATATAATCTTATTTGTTGCCACATTTAACATATATACAGTCATACCTATAGCTGGCTTTTGGCTGACTCCTGTTTTATAGCGATATTCTGTAACAGTACCAGTAATAATAGTTTGTGATTTGATAATATTTGCCATTTTTTTGGCAGTTAAAATTTTTCCTGCAAATGGAGCTAACAGTAATCTTACTTTTTCTGGACTGAGGATATTTAAATTGGTATTAATCATTAGTTCGCTAGCAAGTTGATCAGACACGATTAAGCCGGCGTTGGGATTATTAGAATAATTTTCAAAAGGTACGACGGCAATTTGACCCAAATTGTCAAAAGTATTTTGCGTTAATTGTGAATATTTATTAGATGTACAACCAGTAAATAAACTAATTGCCAATATGTAGGTTAGTAATTTAAACATTTTAACTCCATTTAAAAAATAAAATTTATTCCAAAATCAGTATAGCGGGTTTTGCCTGTTGCAATGCCGTTAGATGACTGGGAATCTATACCAAAGCCAAGCCATAGTCTAATATTATCTGTTGGAATAACATATAGATTTGCTTGTAATTCATATAATTTATTCCAGCTGATTTGTCGTGGCGAATCTTGTCCTGTTGTAGCATCTAGGTGTACCCCATAGTTTTCCGTTAAAAAAACATTTGCTGTCAACCCAACTTTTAATTTTAGTAAATGTTGTTCTTGTGGGATACGTGTTTCTTGATATGCCGAGTTAAATCTTGCGCCATCTAAGCTGGTGTATATTTGCAAAAAACTATATTGGTAATCTTTTTCAAGATAGTTTCCTGTGCCTAAAAAACCAGTTTTCAATTGGTGAGAATAATTATTCCATAAATTATATCCAATTTTTCCATGCCAGTTGTAGTTACGTCCTTCGTGATGTTCTGGAGAAAACGTACTGTCTGTGGTGTAAATTTCGGTAATGCTTGCGCCACAAGATAAAATTAATTTATTGTTTATGTTTTTGTAGAGCTCTGTTAATAGTTTAAATCCGCGATTGTCTTCTTGTATGGCTATTGTATTGTCAATTTGAGGAGTCCATATTTGAGCCTCGATTGTAAAATTTAGATTATTATGTTTGATAAAACCTAAACGAAGTCCAGGGCTATTTATGTTAGAAGTATCGCTGAGTGATGTTTCTATATATGTGCTATAAAGTTTAGTTTCTTTTTGTAAGCGTATATTTATTTCTTTATTTTGTTCTTTAATTATATTTTCATCCGCTTCTAGCTGATAAGTATTTAATTTGATTATGGTAGCCAGTTTAAAGTATGCGGAAATGGGTACAATTCCAGTAATTTTTTGTAATGTGATGGTTTCTGCTTGGTTATAAGAATGTCTTGAGGTGTAAAGCAATTCTGGGCGGTGGTTGCGTATAAGTTCTGTTTGTCTTAATGTTATATATTCTAATTCTGTATCGTAGACTTGCTTGTAGTTTTTTGCAACTTGTGTAGGTTTTATATCTTGAGGAACTTTTATTAACAATTCATCATTTGCTAATAATATATTTGAGCCTATATTACAGATAAGCCATACAATAAAAATAGTTTTCAAATTCATTGTTTAGCCTTGTTAATATATGCAATGGCATTGGAATATGCCGTATAAGTATCTAACCAAGAAGTATTTTTGTTGTGCCATTTTCCTGCATCGCTATTGTAGGCTTTGGTTAATAGCTGGTTGCGTTTATTCATTTGTGCAAATTTTTGTGGCGGATTTTTGATAATAACCTTTGCCTTGATAGGTCTAGGCACAATACCGCCTATTTTAGCTACTAGCCTGTAATACTCGTTTTGTATGTTTTGTTTGCCCGGTTGTAAGTCAAGTAATTTACGATAGTTTAAAATAGCCATTGGAATATCATTAGTTTTTTCATAAAAATAGGCTTTGAGAGCCAATATATTTATATTAGATTTAGAATTATCAAATTTTCGGATAATATGTTTAGCTAATTTTAGATCGTTTTTATCTAAAGACATTTGTAACATTTGTTTGTCTATGTTGCTAATTTTAGTTTGGTATGTTTGGTATTCTGTTTTAGCTAATCGGTAGTTGTTGTCATCAATAAATAAGCTAATTAAATATGTTTTTTCGGCGGCAGACAAACCAAAAGGCTTTAATTTTGTTAATGCTTTTATTGCCTTGTTTCTATTTACTTGTCTTTGTATGTTAGTATCGTGAGCATAGTTGCGCCAATAGCGCTCTAAATAAATATTTGCTAAATATCTGGTTGCTTGTTTGGAGTTACGTTTACTAGCTAAGCGCAATAATTTATTTTGTTTTTCGGTGTCAAGTAAACGTGCGTAAAAATTAGATATGTCTATTAAATTTTCGACGCTTAAATTATCCCAGCCAATGGTTTTTTTTATATTTTGCAAATCATCCATTGCCAGTTGTCGTTTTTTTTGTCTTAGGTGCAAGCCTATTATTTTTACATATGCTGTTTTTGTTTGCGGAAACCCTTTGTCAATAATTTGTTTAAGTATAAGTTTGGCACGTGGATATTTTTTGTCTTTTATTAACAAATCAGCAATATATAAAAACATTGCACCATCTTGTTTTAATTCGGCTAATTTAGTTAAGTAAAATATATATTGTTTGTTATTGTTTATTTTTTTAGAAAACACGGTTCCCATCCAACAGATTTTTTCTTTATAACCAAATTGTTTGGCAGTTTGGTTAATAGTATTTAAAGCTTTGGCGGTTTGATTTGACCACGAATATAAATAAGCCAAGTCTTCCCAGTCGTGTATTGTAGCTTGTTGATGTTGGCATAATTTTTGTGAACTTATTATGGCGTTTGGAATATCTCTAGCGCGTATATAAAAGGTGGTTAATAATTTATAGTCATCGCAGGCACATTTATTGTGCATTAGTAATTCTTTTGCGTATGGTAATGCTTGTTCTATTTTACCTTGCCAAAGTAAAGTCTCTATTAAGCTGGCAAGGTCATTGTGCTTATGTTGAGTTTTTACCATACCCTGTAAAGCTTCTATGATGCCAGTTACATTCATTGACCATTCTTGATATGTTTTAATTTGTTCCCAAATGGCATAGTCGCTTTTGTCGTGTTTTAGTTGCTCTTTTAAAATTTTAATCGCCTCATTTAAGTCGCCAATTTCAACTAATAATTTTAAAATGGTTACATAATTTTGTTGGCGGTTTTCATTTAAAATAGCTAAAGCTTTTTGATAATAAAATAGTTTTTGATAGAAATTTACTAAAAAATCTTTTGCCCAAATATCAGATGGTTTTTGTTGTCTATATTTTGTAATTAAATTTATAATGGTTGCGTTTTGCTTATCCTTTAGAAGTAAAGGTACAATCATTTCTAGTGCGCGTTTATCTCCGGGGTTTGCATGCAATACGTCTTGCAAAGATATAATCGCGATATCCGAAGAACTTCTTTGAGCCAACATAATGGCTTGTTCACGTTGCGGAGGTATGCATAAAAATGCTAGAGTAATGACACCTAAAGCAAAAAACAAAATTTGATGGATTTTAAAACCCAATTTTCAACTCCACTATTTTGACTTTGTCCGCAGGTATTTTAAAACTATAAATACCGTTTTTAAAATTTGTTTTGATTTGTTTATTATTTAAATAAACAGTAGGGGTATGTATGCTTCTAAATTCAAATAAGCCACTTTTGCAAAACAATTTGATTTTGGCTAAAAAATTATGTTTGGTCAATTGTGGGGCTAATAGATTGTGAGTAGATTTTTTTAAACTGAAAATGTTTTTTGGATTTGCACTTAGGTAAATTTTAGTATTTTTTGCATTTATACTTACATATAAAGAATTGCAAAAATAGTCCCATCCCAAAACACCTTTTGATTTTTGCATATCAACGGCACGAGTTTCGTTATCAAATCTGATGGTTTTTAAATAACCATTAGTTTTAAATTGCCAAGCGGAATTATCATCTGAAAGTCTATAAATTTTTAGTGATGTAAAATCTAAAACCATTCGGCAATAATCAGCTACATCAATCCAATTGAGTTCTTGTTTGCTTAGCCAAGCATATATTTTTTTTAATGAGTTTAACCCCGCCTGATTTTCACAAATATAAAAATGATAGTATAAATTTAGTGCAATCAGTCTAGGTGAGGCTGTGTTTTTGAAAGTATCTAAAATATGTACAAAGCCGCCTTTATCTTGATGCCAGCCGTTAGTGTATAAATATTCATTGCCTGCTGGTGCGTATATTTGTAACTCTTTGCCTTTTGCTACTGTAAGTGGTGCAATAGTAGCACGACTGTTATATATAGCATCATATCTTGAGTTACCGCCATTTAGATTTAAATAACCGTTTTTGCGTAGCAATGCTATTTGTGCTTCGGTTGGGTCACAGTCACCAGTCCATAAAAACACCTGAGCTTTTTTGTTTTTTGGAACAGTTAATTTTTCAACTAATTTAATAGCGCCAACAGTTTCAAGGTAATCACTATAAATATAGTGGGGATATTTTATGCCGACTTTATGTTTTGCCCAATTCATAGGGTGGCAGTATCCATGTGCTGTAGGTTGTACATGGGGAAGTTGCATAATATTTTTAAAGACATCTAGTTGATTGTGTACTAAGCCGTTTTTATCTATCCGACAAGCAACTAATCCGATAGTAATAGGATATGTATTAGTTTTTAATATTTCATCATAGCAGACTTCGGGAGAAATTCTTTGACGCCCTGGCAAGTTAATGCTTTTGTTTGCCATACCATCGCCATCGATATGCGAAAATGCAACTCGACAACCTGTAATGGTAGTAACATCAGCTTTAGGTAAATTTTGTGTGTTGAATGCGGCTTCTAAAAATATAAAAGGGTTTAAATCCCAACTGATTTGCCATTGTGGCGCTTCAAAAACTCTGTAAGCAAAATTTGGCTCACTGATAAATCCTCCACGCTTGCCAACACCAATAGCTATAGCTTGTGAATCGGCAATATCTTTTAGATATGTAATCCTCCAAGCTTGCATACCAAATCCCGAAGGGCGAATGTCGTGATAAATCAAATCTTGTGGTGGTAGTTTGGTTTCGTAATCAAATAAGTTTTTTTGCTCTTTGAGGTTGTGGTATTGCACACGAATAGGATCTATTAAATCTCCGTATTTGCCATAAGATAAACCCATAGCATTTAAAACTTGCGTGTATAAATGTTCATCGACACTTTTGCCTTGCATGTTGGTTTCGGCTCCTAAGCTACCAATTAATACAACGCGTTGATTGTTGTTTAGTTGTTTTAATAACCATTTCAGATACATGGCAGGATGTTGCATTTTTTGGTCATTAAACCAAATTAAAATCCCACGATATTTGGATGTGTCAATCAGCTTGTCTTTGGTTATATCTAAATAATCCACCATTAAACCAAGGCGGTTAAGGGGCATTTCTAACCGTCCGTGGATATTGCTTTTTATTACAGAAGTCTCATTAGAGTCAAATAATGCTAAAATCCGTCTCGGTTCTATTTTTGAAGTGCTTGCAAGTATGTTTGATTGATTGTAGCATAAAAAAATGCTTAAAAATACAATTATGATGCCCCACCTTTTATGCATTTAAGATACCTTTTTTAGGAAATAAACTATGTTTAATTATACTGTTTTGCGCTTTATTCTCAAGTTTAAGAACTTTTGTTTAATTAATTTTATATTGTTTTTTATATGTATTTCTCAATGTATTGCCAGGGTCGATATTCAGTCATATTCGTATATATTGCAGGCGGAACAAGAGGTCAGTTCTAAGCAAGACGCTATTAAAAAATTGCGTGCTTTAGATAGTGATTTAATAATTTTAGATGCCAAATTTAGTAATACACAGAAATGGCTACCAAGTGATTTAGATGCAATACGCAATGGCAAAGTAGCAAAAAAAGTAATTTGTTATCTTTCAATAGGTGAGGCAGAAAATTATCGTGATTATTGGCAAACTTCTTGGGATAAAAATCCTCCATCGTGGTTGCTTGCCGAAAATCCAAATTGGGCAGGTAATTTTAAAGTGCAATATTGGAACGCAAATTGGCAAAAAATAATTTTACAAGATGTTGATAGTATAATGCTTCAAGGCTTTGATGGTCTATTTTTAGATATAGTTGATGGTTTTGAGTTTTTTGAAGAGCAGGGCGATAAATATATAGATTATAAGATTAATAGTTTAACAAAACATAGTTATCGTCAAGATATGGTAAACTGGATAGGTTTAATAGCCAAGCGAGCTAAAGTAATAAAACATGATGCTTATATTGTACCGCAAAATGGTATACAGTTATTGCAAGAACCAAATTATACACAATACATTACTGCTCAGGCGTTAGAAGATTTATATACACTAAATAATAAAAAACAAAGCATAAGTAGAATAGAATATATTTTAAACTTTGCTAAGGATTGTTTAGAGATTCCAATTTTAACTACTGAGTATCCTAGCAAAGAGAATATTAAAAAATATGCGCAACAAAAATCCGAATATTATGCAACAATATTATTATTGACCAATAGGGATTTAACTAATTATCAATAGTATCTAAAGAAAAACAGACATAAAAAATTTGTCTGCCCATAGCTATATGGCGTTTTTCGTAGACGGTTTCAATTAAAACCTCTTCGTCTTGACTTGGATTGTTTTTTAAATCTCGTATAAGGCTATGTATGCGAATGCCTTTGGTTGTGTTTAATGTTTCTATTGTATATTCAAATAATTCAGGATTGTCGGTTTTAAAATGTAACAGAGAAGTATCTTTAAATATGCAACGGTAACATTCTAAAAACCTTGGAGAAGTCAAACGCCTGCTGGCCTTTGCTGGGAACGGATCAGAAAACGGTATCCATGCGCAATCTAATTCATTAGGCATAAAATAGTTGTCTAAAAATTCGCAACGTATTCTTAAAAAAGCAACATTTGTTAAGTTTTCTTCTATGGCGGTTAAAGCGCCTCGCCAAATCCTTGCCCCTTTGATGTCGATACCTATAAAGTTTCTATTTGGATATTTTTTAGCTAGTGCCAAAGTGTAATCACCATATCCACAGCCTATTTCAATTGTAATGGGATTGTTGTTTTTAAAGTAACTTTGCCAGTTGCCTTTTATTTTGTCATCTGTTTGAAAGACATTGGGCATTTGGTCAATTTCATTAAATTTTTTTTGTTTATTTCTAGCCATGGCGAGTTATTGTGTTGATTTTAGGCGTATGGTCAAGTATTCAATGGGTTTTCTGTATAATAAAAAACCCCAACTTAAAAGTTGGGGTTTCGTTAAAAGAGCTCCGCGACCGTAGTCCAAGATAGTTTTAAAATTCGTTCGTGGCCTTTTAACTGTCTATAGGTTAGTGTTAAAAAAAAATTTTTCAAAAAAATTTTAACATTTGTAGTTAACTCGTTGTCAAATAAGGGTTTAGTTATAAAGTTTTTTTCCGTTGATAATTAATAGTATTTTTTGACTTAAGTTTTATTAAGCAAAGTCGATAAAAAGGCTATACGAGGTGTTATTTGGGGGTTAGATGGATAAACAAAAATGTGATGCTTGTGGTGAAATACTTGCAAATGATGCATTTGTATGTAGCAGTTGCGGTTCATTGGTACGTGATATTGATGAAATTAATGAGGATACAGATAAAGCAATTAAATCGCAATTTTATGAACGTCGCCGCCGTGAAAGAACACCAGATTATGAGCATGCTATCAAAAAAACACATATTTTGTTTTTGGTTTTGGGTGCAGTCTTAACGGTTTTATTTGTGATGATGTTTATGGCATCTAAATCACGCAAGGATAATCTTAGTACTTCTTCTGATAAAATAGCTAAGGAAACCAAGACAGTAGCTAAAGCACGTGTTAAATTAGAGGGAGAGTTAAATGCTATAAAGGTAGTCGCTGATTTAAGTGAGCCAGGACGTGATTTTTATATAGTGCCTAATTTAGCAACAGTAGATGTTAAATTATCTGTTGCTACAGTTTTAGCTACAGGTAAACCAACTTTAGATAAAAATGGTAAGGGTCGTATATCACTTAAACCAATTTCAGATCCTTATGCACCTATTATTGCTGATATTTTTTATAAAGATGGTAAACCTTTTAGGGTTTTAATTCCTAAAAATATAGAGCGTATTAAAAAAATTAATGGGGCAGAGTTAGAGGTGATTTCTAAGTTTAATTATATGTTTGAACAAAAACGTCAACAGCTTAGTCCAGAAGAGATTGATGAATTGCGTAGGCAAATAACCGAAGACGCAGGTTATGATTATGATGCAGAAGTTGGTTCTGGATTTTGGCGAGCTTGTTACGAGTCTGAGTTATGGCGTGAGGAGTATCCTCTTTCTGCATTTTTTGGCTTAGTGCAAAAAAACAAATAGCCCTATAAAAGATTTTTTAATAATATTTCAAATTCTGTTGTCCAGTTTTTGTTATTTATGGTTTTTAAATGATTGTTTATTTTGTCTTTTAAATAGCTAGTGCCATTTTTAATAAACAAATCGGCTTGTGATAAATATTGTTGTTTGGTAGTAGTTATGCAGTCTGTTAAGTTAAAGCTATGCAAAAAGGCACTTGAGGTACGTTTGACATGCGTGTCGCCCTGTAATGTTAGCACTGGCACACCCATAGCTAAAATTTCACAAGTGGTTGTAGTTCCATTGTATGGGTAAGTATCTAAACAAAACTCGCAGGCTATAATGTTTTGACGGTGGCGCATTATATCTTTTTCGCCAGGCAATATAGTAATGCGGTTTTTATTAATATTTACGCTTAGGTCTTTTAATAATCTTTGTTTTGTATCTTCTAACTTAAAGTTTCTGGAACTTATGATTAAATGAACTTTGGGATTGTTTTGTAAAATTTGATTCCAAAGAGCAATGAGTTTAGGGTTTAACTTAGCGATATTATTAAAAGAGCCAATAATATAACAATCTTCAGGTATATTTAATTGTTGTTTTAAATTAATTGTGTTTGGTGGCTTTTTAAAAGGAATAAATGGTAAAAAAATATGTTTTGGCATTCTGATTAAAATTTCACTATATAAATTTTGGGCATCTGGCAAATCTACTAATGTGTCACTTAATCTAAAATCAATTTCTTTAAGTCCAGTAGTATTTGGGTATCCCCAAGCAGTGATTATTTTAGGTGCTGGTTTTAATTTGCAAATTTCTAACCCATTATTTTGTGTATGTCCCGCACATTCAATTAATATATTTAGCTGATGATTGTAAATTGTTAAGGCAGCGTCTTTGGGTGACAGATTACTTATGTCGATAACTTTAAAATGTTTTTGAAACCATATTGATAATTCATCATTGTATGTCTTTAAAGAAAATAAAGTTATGTCAAAATCTTTACTATGATTACTGATTATTTCTTTTAAAAATAATCCAACAGAATGCTGTCTAAAATCAGGCGATAGATAGCCTATATGGATGTTTGTGTTATCAGATTTGTGTTGGTTAAAATTTTTAAAATAGTTTGAAGTTTGATTTAGATCACCCCATAATTTATGTATGTTTGCTATGGTATTGGCTGGCAAATCTAAATAGTGTAAGTGTAACAACGTAAGATCTAAATCGTGATATTCCGCTTGAGAAAATGTAGTATTGCATAAGCCTTGAAAAACTATATCACTTAATTGCCATTTGTAAATTAAGGGTGCTATAGCTATCCAGTGTAGGTATGTTACAGCAGGCGTATGATGATTAGTTAGTAAGCGGTGGATATATTTTAAGGCAGATGGTAAATCTCCTAAATTAGCTTTTAATTTTATTAATTCCAATAAGCTTATTTCAATATTGTGCGAAGTAGCTTTATTATTATGTACTATAAAGTATTCTAAAGATTTACAGGCCTCATTTAACAAACCTAAATCCAGTTGCATAATACCACAATAAAATGGTATTTCTGCGATAGGTGGTAAGCTTTGAAGCTTTTGCAACGCCATTTTTGTATGGCCATTTTGAAACAACTTTAATCCTTCTCGATAAATTGTTATTAGCTCTTTTTTTTGCATTTATTGAGTTTAATCATTTAAAAGTCGCAAACAAAGGACAAATATTGAATTTTAGCCCTTTTTTGTTAAAATATTTTTTTATTATTATCCTTATGAAAGAAAATTATGTTAAAAATAGACAATGTTAATGTAAAAAGTATCGAACCATTGATGTCTCCTAATAGCCTTAAATCTGAATATTCAATTAGTAGCGATGTAGTTGAGCAAATAAATCGTTCTCGCAATGATGTTTATAATATTATTAATCATCACGATTCACGTTTTTTGGTAATTACAGGGCCTTGTTCAATTCATGATGAAAAAATGGCATATGAATATGCTCAAAAATTGATAAAACTGCGTGCTGAAGTTGGCAATAAGATTATGCTTTTAATGAGAGTATATTTTGAAAAACCACGCACTACAGTTGGTTGGAAGGGTTTGATTAATGATCCTGATTTAAACGGTACTTTAAATATTGCCAAGGGTTTGGCAAAGGCGCGTACTATTTTAACATCTATAGCAGAAATGGGTTTGCCAATAGCAACAGAATTTTTAGATCCGATTTCACCGCAGTATTATTCTGATTTAATTAGTTGGGTTGCTATTGGTGCGCGTACCACAGAAAGTCAAACGCATCGCGAAATGGCCAGTGGCGTTTCGGCTCCTGTTGGCTATAAAAATGGTACAAGAGGTAATTTAGATGTAGCTTTTAATGCTATGGAATCGGCTAGGCATTCGCATAGTTTTATTGGTATTGATGGCGAAGGTCGGGTAGGGACAGTACATACTTTAGGCAATAAAGGGGGGCATTTAGTTTTGCGAGGTGGTAGTGATGGAGCTAATTATGATGCTAAATCTATTAATATAGCCGAAGAAGGCTTGCGTAATTCAGGTGCAAATGAGGCTATTATTGTTGATTGTTCGCATGCTAATTCTTCTAAGGATCATAATCGTCAAGGTGTAGTATTAAAGGATATTTTATCACAAAAGCAAGCTGGTAATAAATCTATTGTAGGGTTGATGCTTGAAAGTAATCTAGCAGCTGGTAATCAAAAAGTGCCTGAAGATGTAAAATTATTAAAATATGGAGTATCCATTACAGATGCCTGTATTGATTGGGATACAACAGAAACTTTAATTAGGGATTTAGCTAAGGGTTTGCCTAACGTATAATGTTTGGCACGCAAGATATAAATAACTGGTGGCCGTTTTTAGTTTTTTTAGCGGCCACTGGTATGTTGTTTTTTCGCTTGCGTTTAAGAAATGCTATGCAAAAGACTTCTTCGCGAGAGGAGGGTTTAGAGCGTTTAAAAGAATCAAATCGTCGAAAATCATTAGAGGGTATGTTGGTAGAGATTCACGATATTAACAGAGAATTAACAGCCCGTGTAGATAATAAATTATCCATAGTAAGTACTATAATTAAAAATATAGAAAATACCCCACAAGATAAAAATCTTATAAGTAAAATTGACATTTTAGAATCTCGTATAGTTGAGTTAGAAAAACGTTTAGGCGTTTTAGAAGACGGTACACAAACTAAGGTAGATTTAGATACGCAACAATGTATGTATGAACGACAAAATCGTCATGCGGAAGTCTTTAAGTTATTTAAAGATGGTTTGACCTCTTTGGAAATTGCAGAACAGGTTGGACGTCAAAGAGGCGAAATAGAATTGATTTTAGGTTTAGGTGGGATTGATGCAAGTTCCAACACAACAGTCTAAGTTATTAGATTTGTTGACAATTAAATTAAGTGATAAATTACAACAGGAATTAAAAATACCTTCCAGATTGCGTGTGCCTTTTAGTAAAATAGTTGAAGGCGAAATATTGTTAAACGAATCTGAAAAAATTTCACAAAATCAATTTAGCAAAACGCCCATTGATTTGCCAAGTGTAAACACACTTTTAAAAAATAGCATAAGTGGTCAAAAGTTAATAAATGATTTATATAGTTTTGCCAAGCCTGCCGAGTTGCAAAAGGGTAATTTTGATTTGGTTAAAGATATCAGAAGTTTTTTAACTAAACAGTTAGATGTTTATTTATTACAAAGTAAGCCGTTAAAGCAACTAGATAGCATTATTACCGATGTTAAAAATTTGCAAAAAAAAGTAAGTAATAATTTAGATAACTCTTTTAATACTTCGTTTAAAACTATTCTTGCTACATCAACGGACATAAATATACCTATTAAAGAAATTGTAAATACGGTTTTGCAAATGCAACCTGATGAGCTTGATACAGAACTATCAAAGTCATCGCCCATATTATTAAAGAATATTGCCAATGCTTTGGAAGCAGAATTTTTAAAACAAGCGAGTCCAGATTTAAAAGATGCATATACTAAACTTACTAAATTAATATTTGATAATTCACCTGATGATGTAAAATTATTAAAGACTATAGGTGTTTTATTAGAAAGACAGCCACAATTAAGAGCTATTGAAAAAACTTTAAGAAGAGTATTAATATTGGTAAATAAAAGTATAAAAACTAAATCCATTACAAGTGGTATATTAAAAAATATTGATAAATTTACGCAAAATAAAATCCAATATAAAACAGATTTATTGTTGGATACATTAATGTCTTTGCCAGAGGTGGATATCCCTAAAACTTTAGAAACTTTTATGCCATTATTGCCCAAACAGCAGTTTGGATTATTGGCACAATTATTGGGTTTAAGTTTAAAGCGAGAGTCCAATTTAATAAATGACGATTCTGCAATACAGTTAATTAAAGATGCAATGACTGAATTAGATGTTTTAGATGATGAAATTGTAACTCGCAAATTACAGTCTTTATTTTTGTCTACAGATGATAAGACTCTTGATTTTATATTTCCATTTGATAAACAAATACACCGTGCTTTGATTACTAGGCACAAATCACAAGGCTCTTCAAAAATAGATGATATACCTAGGTGGAGTATCCATTTATCTTTACCAAAATTAGGACATATACGAGTTGAATTAACTACATCTAATAAATTTTTGCAAATTGGCTTTAATTGTAGTATGCAAGAGACGGTTGAGTTTTTAAAAAACAATCGGCAAGAATTAGAGTGTAAATTACAAAGATTAGGTTTTGTTTCTAGGATATCTTACTGTTTTGACGATTCTTATGAGCAAAGTAATAAAATGTCAAGTACAATGGATTTGCAAGCATGAGTAAGCGACAGGTTGCGGTTGCTTTGGGATATGATAGCGACACTATGCCAGCTCCAAAAGTTTTGGCAAAAGGTGGTGGCGTTATTGCAGATAAAATCATCGCCCTTGCAAAAGAGCAGGGTATACCTATTCAGAGCAATGAAGCCTTGGTGTCTTCTTTACAGCAATTAGATTTGGGAGTAATTATTCCAGAAGAGTTATACGAGGCGGTAGTTGAATTATTAGTTTTTATGATGCAATTAGAAAAATCTAGGATGTGATATGGATAAAAAATCAACAGTTTTACAA
This sequence comes from Planctomycetota bacterium, assembly GCA_027063065.1. GTDB lineage: Bacteria > Planctomycetota > JAMOSO01 > JAMOSO01 > JAMOSO01 > JAMOSO01. The sequence goes on from JAMOSO010000071.1 coordinate 32,380, forward strand.
GCGCAGGAGTTTTTTCAGGCGGGTAATTATTCTGATGCTGAAAAGTTGTGTTTATCTTTATTAAAACATAAAGATGATGGTTTAATATCTCATATTTTAGGTCTTATTTTAATGCGAACCAATAGATTTGAGCAGGGTATTATACATTTACAAAAAAGTTTAGAATTGCAACCAAACAATGCACATTTTTTTAATAATGCTGGGATTGCTTTTAAAGATTGTAATTACACAGAGACTGCTAAAAATTTATACTTAGGAGCTATCGCAATTGACTGTAAATTTGCACAAGCTTATTTTAATTTAGCCTTGTTGTTATCTGAATCTTTAAAAACACAAGATGAAGCATTAAAAATGTATACTAAAGCATTGGAGTGTGATTGTAATTTTATAATGGCTTTTAATAATCGTGGTAACTTATTGCGAGATTTAAATCGTTATGATGAAGCTCTTAATGATTTTAAGCGTGCGTTAGAAATTGATAATCAATGTTCTATGGCGCATTTTAATATAGGTAATTTATATTTTGATACACATAAGTTTGATAGCGCTATAGAGGCGTATGCTTTAGCTCTTAAGTATGATGAAAATTATCAAGATGCCAAGTATAACATGGCGGCCTGTTATGATTTTATGGGGAATTTAGACAAGGCTATAGAATTATTTGATCAGCTTATTATTCAGTACGGTGCTTCTCCCTTGTATCTAGCGGGATTGGCTTCTGTATATGAGAAAAAAAATCTAAAACAAAAAGCCGCATTAATTTTACAAGGTGCCATTCCAGACGGATTAGATGATTATATAGTATTATTGCAGGTTATTAAGTTGATAGATTATTTGGATTTAGACCCCTTGGATGTAGCTAAAATATCAGAAGAAGTATATATAAAAAATCAACATAAAGTCACAGATCCACGCTCTCTTGAATTAGCTTTTTCTTTGGGCAGATTATTTGATAAATTAAAAAATTATCGCAAGGCATTTTATTATTATCGCCAAGCAAATAATAAAGATAATGTTTTGTATAATCATCAGGCAACTATTGAAAAATGTAATAATGCAATAGCACAGTGGCAGTGTAAATCAAATATTGTGCCAGATAAATCATTGCCAACACCTATATTTATTATTGGAATGCCAAGATCGGGTTCAACATTGGTAGAGACGATTTTAGATAGACATTCTGATGTTGTTGCAATAGGAGAATCAACAATATTATCAGAGGTTTGTTGTGAGGCCGAGGTAGATGTAGCGTATTTTAAAAAAATTAAAAATAAGTATGAAGACTCATCATTTTATGTGGATAAAAATCTGTTTAATTTTTGGCGTTTACCTTTGTTAGACAGGCATTTTGCCAATGCAAAAATTATTCATTGTCAGCGTCATCCTTTAGATGTTGTTTTGTCGATTTATAGTTTATCTTTTATATATTCTATGCCATTTTCTGGTAAATTAGAAGATATTGCCAATTATTATGTTGAGTATATGCGTTTAATAAATTTCTATAGAGATAAGATAGATATCTTAGAGATTTCTAATAAGGAATTGAGTTTAAATCCAGAAATAGAAATAAAAAAGATTTTAGATTATTGTAATTTGCCTTGGCAGCAGCAATGTTTAAGTCCTCATAAAAGTAATAGATTGGCTCAAACAGCAAGTTATAATCAAGTACGACAACCAATTAATGCAAGCGGTGTAGATCGTTGGAAGGCTTATGAAAAATATCTAGTACCTGCAATAAATATTTTAGAAAAAGCTGGTTTATTATAAATTTATTGATTACGTTTTTTTGCTTTTATGGCAGTAGCAATAAAAGAAATAGTACAAAATTCATCTCTTATTATACGCACGCCAACACGAAAGTTGTGGTTGGTTAGAGGTATGCAGTCCATTACTCTAATTTGTATTAACCGTTCTTTATGAAGCCAATGTAGTTCAAAACCAAGTAAATAATCTTTGCCTGGTTTTAACGCTTGATTTAATTGTAATCCAAGACCTGTTGAGCTTAAATCTAAAATTTTGGCTTCTTTGTCAATTTTTTTTCCAAAGAAGCCAATTTCTTTAATAGAGACAGTAACATCATTTACGGTTGTTCTTGATGCCCGTCTACGCTCTTGGCTCATACTTATTTTTTACCGCTAGTAGCAGCTTGATATTCCCTTATTTTTTTGGTTATATCATCTTTGTTTTTACAACATTCAAGTGTGCTAGCAAAGTCTATTAAGCCATTTATATACAGTTTAAATAAATGATCATCACGTGTTACCATTCCCATTTTACCGCTGGTTTGTAGTACAGATTCGATACCAAAAATCCTATTTTCTCTTATGAGATGCGCAATAGAGTGGGTATTAAATAATATTTCAAATGCAGGTACACGCCCGCCACCAATTTTTGGTAATAAAGATTGTGTTATAATAGCTCTTAGTGAGCCACTTAACTGGGTGCGTACTTGTTCCTGTTGATCTGCTGGAAAGGCGTCTATTAGGCGACTAATTGTTTCTCCAGCTCCAGTGGTGTGTAAAGTTCCAAAAACTAGATGTCCTGTTTCGGCAGCAGTAATAGCGGCCTGAATTGTTTCTAAATCACGCATCTCGCCTACAAGAATTACATCAGGGTCTTCGCGTAAGGCACGTCTTAATGCTTCAGAAAAACTAGGTACATCTGTGCCGATTTCACGTTGATTAATTAGGGATTTTTTGTGTTCGTGATAAAATTCAATAGGATCTTCAATAGTTATAATATGGTGTGGCTTTTCTTCATTAATCATGTTGATTAGTGAAGCTAATGTTGTACTTTTACCAGAACCAGTTGGCCCTGTTACTAAAAATAGTCCACGAGGTTTAAATATATAATCTTTTACCTGTGGTGGTAGGCCTAGTTCTTTAAATTTTAAAATTCGATTTGGTATTATGCGTAAAACTATCGCAATATTGCCCCTTTGTTTAAAAACAGAAGCTCTAAAGCGGGCTTGGTCTTCAAAAGAAAATCCAAAATCAGTAGAGCCAATTTCTGCTAGTTCAACTTGGTTTTTGTCTGATGTAAGAGCCTTCATATAAGCTGTCATGTCGTCTGCGTTTAGTTCAGGCAAGTTTACACTGCGTAATGCTCCTGATATTCTAAGACATGGCGGTCTGCCAACTGTCAAATGTAAATCACTTGCATCATGGTCAATAACCATTTGTAAAAGTTTGTTAATTTCTGTGGCCATTTATGTTACCTTAGTTCTAGCTACTTTTAATACTTCTTCAGGCGTTGTTAAGCCCGTTAAAACTTTTTGTGCTCCATCGGCAAGTAGAGGGCTCATACCTGAGGCAATGGCTGTTTTGCGGATTTCAATAGTTGTTGCACCAGCAAATGCCATTTTTCTAATTGGGGCAGTCATAACTAGCATTTCAAATATGGCTAGTCGACCTTTGTAGCCTTTGTGTTCGCAAGCATTGCAACCCTTTGGCTTGTATACAGTATTATTGGCAACATTTTCAGCTTTTAGTTCTAGAGCAGAAATCATACTAGGACTAAGCTTAGTTGCTTCTTTGCATTCTGGGCATAATCGTCTAACTAGACGTTGGGCAATGATTGCCTGTATGGATGAGGCAACTAGAAACGGTTTAATACCAATATCTGTTAAACGAGTAATAGCAGAGGGCGCATCGTTGGTATGCAATGTCGAAAATACCAAATGTCCTGTTAATGATGCTTCTACTGCTATTTCAGCTGTCTCCATATCACGAATTTCACCGATAAGTATTATGTTTGGTGCTTGGCGTAGCATGGAACGTATAATACGGGCAAAAGTCATACCGGCAGATTCGTCTACCTGTGCCTGATTAATACCAGACAAATAGTATTCTACTGGATTTTCTGCAGTTATAATTTTGCGATTAGGTGTATTGAGCTCATTTAATGCGGCATATAGTGTTGTTGTTTTTCCTGAACCAGTAGGTCCTGTTACCAAGATAATACCATTTGGTCTTTTAATTAATTTTTTAAATAATTGTTCATCATGATCGCTCATACCTGTATCGCCTAAACCGCCACTGATTGAGGCTTTGTCTAAAATACGTAGTACGATTGACTCTCCGTGAACAGCTGGCAAACTATTTACACGCAAATCGATACTTTTACCGACTAAATTTAACTTAATTCTACCGTCCTGAGGTAAACGTTTTTCGGCAATGTCCATACCGGACATAATTTTAAATCTAGATAACAATGGTTTTTGTAGTCTTTTCGGTGGTGAGTCTATTTCGCGACAAACACCATCAACTCGATATCGTACTCTTAGACGATTATCCATTGGCTCTATATGAATATCTGAAGCCCTTTGTTTAACAGCTTCGGCAATAATCATCATTGCTAATTTGATAACAGGCGCATCGTCTTCGTCTTCATTGTCATCATCTAAATCTAAATCACGGGCTTCGATATCATCAGCATTCAAATCACCCATCATTTCGTCTATTTGTTCTTCTGTAGCACCGTAGGCGCGTTGGGTAAGCTCTGCAATGCCTGTAGCAGAAGCCAAAACTGTTTCAAAGGGGCAACTTAAAATAAAATTTAAATTGTCGGCAATATGTATATTAAGCGGATCTGAAGTGGCTACAAGTAAGACTCCTTCATCAATATCAAGAGGGACTATGCCATTGTCTCTGGCAGCACTTTCTGGTATTAAAGCCATGGCGTCTTTTGAAACTTCAAATTCTTCCAAGTCGACATAGCGCATATCAAATTGGGTGGCCAAAGCTTCGTATAATTGTTCTTCAGTAACTAAATTGTTTTCGATTAAGTAGTCCCCCATACGTTGGCCACTTTCCATAGTGTCCATAATGGCTTCCGTGAGCTTTTCTAAGCTTAGGTATTCTAAATCTACTAATATTTCACCGATACGTTTACGTGCCAACTTATGCTCCTTTAACGACTTATATCCCGTAGTCTACCTTTGAAACTGCTTGCTGTCAAACTTTGCAAATTGTTTTAATTTGTTTATAGTTTATAGTACTTTGTAATGGAGACAATAATGATAAAATATAGCGTGTTATGTGTATTAGGATTGGTTTTGTTTGTATTGATTAATTCGGTAATGGCAACATTGCCACCACCTCCTCCTGGAGGCGGGGATACATCTTCTTCAGAAGGTTCAAGCTCTGGAGGGGGTGGTGGAGGTGGATGTTTAATTTTAACTTTGAGATAGAAATTCAAAAAAAAGCCAATCATAAAGATTGGCTTTTTTGAATATAAATTTACTTTTACTTATGCTGCTGAACGAGCTGCTTTAGAAATTTCTACAAGCTTGTCAAAAGTAGCAGGGGCTTCAATTGCAAGTTGTGAAAGTTGCTTGCGATTAAGCTCAACTTTAGCAATAGATAACCCATTCATAAATGTAGAATAATTAAGTCCACGCATTTTACATGCGGCAGAAATACGTGTAATCCACAATTTACGGAAGTCACCAGCACGTTTTTTGCGGTGAGCATAAGAAAATGCTAAAGAACGACGGATATTGTCTTTCGCAATTTTTAATAATTTAGAACGTCCACCTCGTTGACCTTTTACAGCCTTCATTAAGCGTTTTTTCTTTTTGTGTCTTGCTACAGCGTTTGATGTTCTTGCCATGGTAGTATCTCCTAATTAGCGCCTATAAGAACTTTAATTTTAGAAGCCATTTTGCCTTTAACGTAACTATTTTCGTTAAGACGACGGCGTGTACTACCACTCATGTGGCCAGTTAAATGACCCATGCCACCTTTTTTAAACTTTACTTTACCAGTTCCGGTAATGCGTACTCGCTTGGCGAGTCCTTTGTGAGTTTTGAGCTTGTACATTTTTTCTCCTTTATGTCTGCTCTATTTTTTATTCAGCGGGAGGATCTGTACCTCCATACGCCGCCCGGCTTTTCGCAGTTCGCCGTCGGGTTTGGCGAGGTCTGAACACGCAGCGACGAAGTCATTCATAACTTCTTCGGCACGGTCGACATACATCATTTCACGTCCGCGAAAACGCATTGATAACAAGACGCGGTCGTGTTTTTCGAGGAATTTGCGCGCGTGTTTCAACTTTACCTCAAAATCGTGTTTTTCAATTTTAGGGCTCAATCGAATCTCTTTCACGTGAATAACGTGAGCTCGTTTCTTCGATTCTTTTTCCTTTTTCTTTTTTTGAAATTTAAAGGAACCAAAATCCATAATGCGACATACGGGTGGTTCTGCGTTGGGGGCTACCTCAACTAGATCCAAGCCGACGTCTTTGGCTTTTGCGATGGCTACAACAGTTGGAATTACACCTAACTGTTCTCCGTCAGAAGAAACCACACGGACTTCTTTGACTCTTATTTGCTCGTTGGCGCGATTATTAATAGAAACGGCTAATTCTCCAAAAAGTACTTTAAACCTTGCTACGCACAAGATTTTCATAAATATATGAATTGCGAATTTTAATGATTTTATAAAAACTGTCAATTAATTTATAAAAATTGTTAGCACAAAGTAGAATTATATAAACGCAAAATTAAAATGTCCGCTTATATTTGAATAAAATAAATTTAAACAAGTAGGATAAAATTTACACTAAAAATCAGCGGAAGACTGCTACGCAGTCGTTAATTAACTTTTTTAAATTTAATGATTTTTTTCTTATTTACCACTGAATCTGTCCGTTGATTGGGGACCACTTTAGAATTTATACAAAGATGTTAACGCTTCTTTAGAGGGTAAATCTATAGCGTTAATTAATCAAACAGAGGATATATCAACAACTTATTTGATATTGTTTTCAATACCAAGCCTTACTTTAAGCGCAGATGTTATTGAATATACAAAAGAATAATTTTTTTTGTTCTTAAATTTAAGGTCACGGTTTTTAGCTGTGGCCTTTTTTAGTTTTAAATTTTTTGCCACTCAAAAGCTCTGATATTTTTTTGAGATTTATCAAAAAGGATTCCAATGATATAGCATTCACCTTTGTATTTTTCATAATATTTTTTATCTTTGATTTGTTGAAGTGGGTCTGAACCCGTCATTTTAAATTCAAAGATATATGTGTAATCATTACATTGTAAAGTTAAATCTATTCTTCCTTGGTTGGTGACATCTTCGGCGGTTAATTTTAAACCCAGTGAAGCAAAGTAAGCATAAAGCACACTGGCATAAAAGCCTTCGTAGTTGGCTATATCATTATTGGTGAAATTGTTATAGGCAATGCTAGCAAAAAGGCGACTTATGATTGGCTCTACCTTGTCAATTTCCCCACGGTGCATAGCAGTTAAGATTTCTCTTTTGATGGGGATTTTTTGGCTGACATTTAAAAATAAATCGCTAACAGAATTATTAAAAGCAATGGTTACTTCTTTATTTGGAAAATGTAATTGATAGGTAATCATATCAAATTCATTGATTACATTTTTAATGGTAAGGTAGCCCGCTTGTAGTAATAGGGTTTCGATATTGATGTTTTCAATATCAAAACTATTGGCAACATTGGCATCAACTTCAATGTTTTCAAGTTTGGGTACAAAGTATTTTTTATTTTTTATTAATTTGATTAAATATGATGGAGTGCCAGTTTCAAACCAATAATTTTGATAAGAATGTTTTTTAGTGATAAAGAGCAAAATATCAAAGGGGTTGTAAACCTTTGTACCTAAAAAATTATAACCGTTATACCAAGTCTTTAGTTTTTCTAAATTCACCCCTTGTAAGTATGGTAAAAAAGACGATTCAATATCGTCTTGGGTATACCCGCAAATATCTCCAAAGTCCTCATCTAAGCTAATATCAGTTAAATTATTTAAACCACTAAAAATAGAAACTTTAGAGAATTTAGAAACCCCAGTTAGCATGGCAAATTTTATAAACTCATCATTATCTTTTATTTGGGTGTAAAAGCCTTTTAATAATTCTCTAATCTCTTGGGCTATTTCAAGATGTTCAATATTATCTAAAATGGGCTTGTCGTATTCATCGATTAGAATAACTACTTTTTGATTATATTTTTGAAAACTCTCACGGATAAGTTGCGCAAAGAAGATATCAGGAGTTAAGCTTTGTTCAAAGGTAATACCTAAGCGTTTAGCATTTTTAAAAAGTATATCATTTAATTTTAAGTCAAATGTTTGACGGTCTTGTATTCCACCACTAAAACTAATTTTAATAACGGGATATTTAGTTTCCCAATCCCATTTATCATAGATGTATAAACCTTTAAAAAGTCCTTTATTGCCTTCAAAAATATTATGCAAGGTATCTAAAAATAATGATTTACCAAATCTTCTTGGGCGAGATAAAAAAACATATTTATTTTCATCTATTAAGTCAAAAGCATGCTTAGTTTTATCAATATAAAGTCTATCTTCTTCTATAATTTGGCTAAAAGTTTGGATGCCAGTAGGAAGTTTTCTAAGTTTATTACTCATAGTGTTATTATAGCAAAAATAAAGCTTTGCTCCAATATCCCTTGGTTGTTTATTATAAATAGGAGTTGAAACAAGTAGGATGAAATTTTAGTTCATATTTTAGAATCTCGTCTTTGTAATATTGCAAAAGCAGACAATTGATAAAAGTTTTTTTAAATTACACTCTGAATATACGGGATTGCAATTTTGCTCCAATTTTCAATTTCAGCATCTTGGCTTAGCTCTAGATTTTGTATAAAGCTAAACGGTCGCATGGATCCGCAACTGCTTTCTTTGTCATTAGGATATGCGATGGTGGCATCGGTAATTATTGCATATAGAATACCAAAATGTACTTTGCCAACATCGTTGGAGTCGTCGTTAATATAACCTATCACTTGAGGTTTAATACTGCCTTTGATAGTTATTTCTTCCTGTAATTCACGCAACATAGAAGAGTGTATTGGGTTTGCTTGGGTAATTTCGCAACCATCTATATGTCCGCCTACTCCCCAAGACCATTTACCCTCTAATCTGTTTTCATCATAATTGTTTTGTCCTGCCCGTTGGTAAATATACACAAGTTTTTTTGTGGGATTAATAATAATAGCATAACCTATGGGTTGTTTGTATGTTGTGTCAACTTCGGCATCGCCACGTCTGATGGTTGTCATATTTTTTAGTATGCGCTGTTCGTAATTAATGCCGTCTTTTGTAGCAAAGCCTTCAAAATAATCATCTCCAAAAAGTTTTTTAGTTGGAGTGACAATTATTTGTGTATCATTTTTGTTCATGGGGCTATTTCTGCTACAAAATCTTTTGCCGTTTTGACTTCATTGCCCTTGCTACAGTTCATTACTTTATCGGCAATTGCGGATGCTATAATTGCGCCATCGGCAAAAGTACCAACTTCTTTAATATGTTTTTTATTGGATAGTCCAAAGCCAACAGCTAAAGGTAGTTTGGTAAATTTACGAACGCGATTGGTAAACTTTCTTAAATTTGGATCTAGTTTTTTACGTGCTCCAGTTACGCCTAATACTGCCACAAGATATAAAAATCCGCTGGCTATACTCACTATTTTTTTAATGCGTTCATCGGTACTTGTTTGAGCTATTAAATAAATAAAATGTATGTTTTTTTTAGCTAATTTTTTTTGAAATTCAATACTTTCTTCCAGTGGCATATCTGGAATTAAAACCCCATCAACGCCGGCGTTATGTGCTTGTTTGATAAATTTGTCAATACCCATTGCGTATATGGGGTTGTAATAAGAAAACAAGACAATAGGAATATTTGATTGCTTTCTAATATTAATTACACTTTCGATTGAATTAGCTAGGGTTGTGCCACCATCTAAGGCAATTTCAGATGCGCGTTGTATTGTTGGTCCATCTGCTACGGGGTCGCTAAATGGTATGCCTAACTCTATTAATTTTGCACCGGATTTTTCCATAGCTACGACTGTTTCTTCGGTTATTTTATTTGTTGGTAGCCCAGCTTCTACAAAAGGCATTAATAAAGGTTTGTCGCCACGATTTGTAAATGCTTTGTCGATGTTATTTTTCATTTATTTCCTCTTTTTAATAAATCTTTAATAATTTAGCATAGAATAATAAGTATGAACATAGTTATTATTAAAAATCAATTTTGACGCTTTGGCGGTATATCTCATAAGCGATAACGCTTGCGGCATTGGCGATGTTATGGCTACGTCCAAAATGACCTGGCATCGGGATAGTGATAAGTTTGTCACTAAGTTGATTTTGTAAATCTTTTGGTAACCCTACAGATTCAGATCCAAAAATGATATAGCTATTTTTTGGATATGTTATATCAAAATAGGCTGTGTTGGTATTGGCTGTGGTTAAAAATATATGCTTGGGGTTTTCTTGATTAATAAAATCTTGCCAATCATTATGTATGGCTAAATCAACATGTTGCCAATAGTCCATTCCTGCCCGACGCAGTTTTTTTTCGTCCAGATTAAAACCTAATGGCTTGATTAGGTGTAGTTTTGCTTGCAACCCGACACATAGACGGCCAATGGCGCCTGTATTTTGTGGTATTTCTGGTTTATATAATACTATATTTAATTGCATTTAAAGTCCGCTATTTTACCTGTGTATTGACAATATTGATAATTATTGTAGCATAGTTAGGCAAGCTTAACAATTTTAAAGGAGTGTAGTATGAAATATGATGTAATTGTTTTGGGTGGTGGCCCAGCAGGGTTGTCAGTGGCTATGGCGTTAAAGGCAAAATATTCAAATAAATCAATTTTGCTAATCCGTGAAGAAGAAAAAGGTATGGTTCCATGTGGTATGCCGTATATTTTTGGTAAATTAAATTATGATGTAGATGCGGATGTTAAGCCTCACGGTCAGTTTATCAAGATCGGTGGTGTGTTTATGGTTGATACAGTAACCGAAATAAACCGAGAAGCTAAATTTGTTTTGACTAAAAATAATGATGCCATTAGCTATGAGAAATTAATCATTGCGACAGGTTCTGAACCAATGGTTCCAAAATTTATTAAAGGATATGATAATCCAAATGTTTATTACATTAAAAAAAGTTATCAATATATGGTTAAATTGGCAAAGGTTTTAAAGCCTGCTAAGCGTATAGCTATTATTGGTGGTGGATTTATAGGTTTGGAAACAGCAGATGAGTTAGCTTCAGATTCTGATAAAGAAATTGCCGTCATAGAAATGCAAGATAATGTATTGTCTTTAGCTTTTTCTAAACCTTTTAGTCAAAAAGCTGAAGAAGCGTTGTCAAAGCGTGGGGTTAAGGTTTTGACTCAAACAAGTTTGCAAGAGGTGGAGCAAAAAGGCACAGATACTATTTTGCATTTTAATGATGGCTCTAATTTAGCAGTTGATGCTGTTATATTTGCATTGGGATATCGCCCAAGGGTTGATGTAGCTGTAAAAGCAGGTCTGCCAGTTAATCGTTTTGGAGCATTAATAGTTGATAATTTTATGCGTACTGATGATGAAAACATTGTGGCTATTGGCGATTGCGCTAAAAAACGTGATTTTTTTACTCGAAAAGATTCTAATGCTATGTTAGCTTCTGTAGCGGGTTCTGAGTCGCGTTTTGTGGCTGAAAACCTTTTTGAGGTAACAAGTATAAAAAATAGCTTAGGTACTATCCGTGTATTTGGCACTGTATTAAATGAAGTATCTTTTGGCGTTGCTGGTATTACTGCCAAAGAAGCTAGTATGGAAAATATGGATATTGTCATGGGTACTTTTACTGGTTTTGATAAGCATCCTGCCACTATGCCAGATACTAATAAAGTAGAGGTTCATTTAACTGTATTGCGTAAAACAGGTACAATTATTGGTGGTGAAATTTCTGGTGGTGCAACTGTTGGAGAGATGATTAATGTTTTGAGTATGGCAATTCAATCTCAATTGACCATATATAATTTTTACACTTATCAAATGGGTACACAACCACTTTTAACAGCTGGCCCAACGGTTGTGCCTTTAATGAAGGCGGTAGAAAATATAATTCGCCAGTTAGGTTAGGTTGATGATTTATCATCTTTAAATAATAGTTAGTTGCTCTTATAGCGACTAACTATTATATTTGCAATATTTATTAAAATAGTATGCAAATAACCTATCCTGAAAATTTACCTGTTTGTCAAAGACGTTTTGAAATTGCTAAGGCTATTAAGCAATCGCAAGTAGTTATTGTTTGTGGGGATACTGGCTCTGGCAAAACAACCCAGTTGCCAAAAATATTATCAGAGTTAGGTTATGGCAAAAATGCTCTTATAGGTTGTACGCAACCACGCCGTTTAGCTGCTGTATCAGTTGCTAATAGACTGGCTGAGGAAATGGGTGTGGGACTTGGTCAAGAGGTTGGCTATCAGGTGCGTTTTGATGCTAGAGTTTGTAAAAAAACTCAAATCAAGTTTATGACTGATGGCATTTTATTGGCAGAGACCAGAGCTAATGCAAATCTAAGCCAATATGATGCTATTATTGTTGATGAGGCTCATGAGCGCAGTTTAAATATTGATTTTACGTTAGGTTATCTAAAACAGCTTTTACTTAAAAGACCAAAATTAAAAATTGTTATTTCTTCGGCTACCTTAGATGCTCAAGGCTTTGCCGAGTTTTTTAATAATGCGCCAATTATTACTGTGCAAGGTAGAACATATCCCGTTGAGGATTTTTTCTTACCTGCCATTGAAGATGGTGAAGAGCTTGCCAGCCATTTGCGGCGAGGTGTAACATTTATTAATGATTTGGATTCATCAGGCGATATTTTAATATTTTTGCCAGGTGAACGAGAAATTAATGATTGTATGGACGTGATTAAAGGTATGCGTTTAAAAGATACTGATGTCTTGGCGTTATATGGTAGGTTAGAGATGTCCAAGCAACAGCAAGTTTTTAAGCCTATGCAATCTAAAAGGCGTATAATATTGGCGACTAATGTTGCAGAAACATCTTTGACTATCCCCCGTATTAGATATGTGATTGATTCTGGACTTGTGCGTTTAAGTAGGTATTCCAGTAAAAATCATGTTCAGAGACTGCAAGTCGAAATGGTATCTAAAGCTTCTGCCAAGCAAAGGCGTGGGCGTTGTGGTAGATTAAGCGATGGTATATGTGTTAAGTTATATTCACAGGCAGAGTTTGATAGTTTTAAAGAATTTACAGATCCAGAAATTAGACGAACTTCTTTGGCCGGTGTAATTTTACAGATGTTAGATTTGGGGATAGGAAATATCGAAGATTTTCCATTTTTAAATCCACCGCAACATAGATTGATTCAGTCTGGATATAAGGTCTTGTCAGAGGTAGGCGCGGTAGAAAAACATAGGCGTGGTTGGTTGCTAAGCTCTTATGGTAAAACTTTAGCGCATTTGCCTCTAGACCCTCATATTGGCAGGATGGCAATAGAAGCATCTAAAATAGGTGTATTAAATGAGGTTGTTCCACTATTAGCCTTTTTGTCTATACAAGACCCCCGTGAACGCCCCAGTGATAATCAAGAGGCGGCCGATAAAGCTAGGCAGAAGTGGCTGTCTAAAGGTTCTGATTTTATAGCCATTTTAAATATGTGGCGTGCAACTCAAGAGGTGCGTCAAAGTCAAAGTAAAGGGGCATTAAAAAAGTTTTATCGCCAACATTTTTTAAATTGGCGAAGAATGCAAGAGTGGCATAATTTGTATGAAGAATTATTTAAATATTGTAAAGAATTAAAATGGCACATTGCCAAATTTAATATAGATAAAAAACTGCCAGAGCAACAAATTCATCGTGCTATTTTATCGGGTATACCAAAAAATGTTGGCGTGTTAGAGGATAAATTTGAATATTTAGGCATGGCTAATAGACGTTTTTTTGTTTTTCCTGGCTCTAATTTGGCGCGTAAAAAAATTAGATGGATTATGTCTTTTTCTTTAGTGGAAACCTCTAGGTTGTTTGGTCGTGATTGTGCCGAAATTAACCCCGCATGGATAGAGGAGGTAGCTCCTCATTTATGTAAATATCGTTATAGTGCACCAGCTTGGAGCAATTCTAATGGTGCAGTATATGCGCGGGAAACAGTATTGGCAGGAGGGTTAACTATTGTCAGTAATCGCCAACGTCATTATGGTGGCATCAATCCAGTTGAAAGTAGAGAAATATTTATCAGAGAAGCTTTAACGACTGGAAAGTTACGCAGTAAGGGTGATTTTTTAAAACATAATAAGAATGTTGTAGAAAAAATTATTAAATTAGAACACAAATTAAGACGAGTTGATTCGTTGGTTGTTTGGGAATCTATTTTTAATTTTTTTGATTTAAAGATACCGCAAAATATATGTACCTTAAAGGCTTTTGAAAAATGGCGTAAGCAAATAGAAGTTGCACAACCAGATTTTTTATGTTTTAACGAAGTTATTGCTTTGGGTGGGGAACAACTAAATATCTCCGAAGATGATTATCCCGATTATATTGTTTGGCAAAACCAACAATTTGATTTGCGATACACTTGGGCTCCAGGTGAGGTTGATAATGGTATAGTTTTAACTGTTGATATTGCCCAATTAAATGTTTTAAAAGCTCCGCTTATGCAATGGTTAGTTGCTGGATACCGTCGGGAATTATTAGGCTGTTTATTAAAATCTTTACCAAAGTCTAAGAGATCAAAATGCGTTCCTCATCAGCAGACAATCGAAGTTTTTTTAAATAGTGATATTGATTTTACCCAAGAGGTTTTGGTGCAGTTGTGTTGGTTTTTAAAGAATCAATATAATCTTATTGTGGATCGTACGGATTTTGATTTGAGTCGTATTCCAGATTATTTAATTATGAAAATAGAAGTTGTCGATGATAATCAAATATTAGCAGTACATCATGATTTGGATTTCTTAACTAAGCAATTAAAAGAAAAGGTTCAAAAGTCATTTGCCAAAACTGCGTCTAAATTATGGCATCGTAGTAAAATGACATCTTGGGAATGTCAATCTCTGCCAGAAAAAGTTGAATTGCCCAGTGGTTTGTGTGGTTATCCAGCATTGATTGATGAAGGTCAAACAGTTGGATTAAAATTATTTGAACATCATAAGCAGGCTAAATTGCAGCATAGGCTAGCTCAGGCAAGGTTATTTTGTATTTTATATAATAAGCAGTTATCTTGGGTAGAGTCTAAATTGTTTCAGAACAATAGCACGATGGTATATTTAAGTTTGTTATGTAAACGGGGTGATTTTAAAGATAATTTGCGTCTTCTTTTGGCGGACACGGCTTTAAATGGTTATTATTATGATGCAGATGCTTTTAAGGTAGCCTCAGAAAAAGCCAATGAAAATTTATATGATGTCGGTGTTAATATACAAGATGTTTTAATAAATATCGTTAAGTCTCATAAAGAAACTTTGGCTTATGATATTGCTAGTAAAAACGTTGATTGGTTAAATGGAATGGATGATATAAAAAAACAGGCAGAGTTTTTGTTTGGAAGGTATTTTCCATTGTTAAATTTTTATGATGGCTTGCAAATGTACCCGTGGTATTTAAGGGGGTTGTTGTTACGCTGTAATAGATTAAAACAAAATCCAGCTAAGGATGCTTTAAAGTTACAGGAGTTAATACCGTTTCGAGAAGATTTCTTGCGTGAACTTAATAAATATCCGACAGTTAAGGAAGTTCCTTATAGTTTGCTAGATTTTGGCTGGATTTTAGAGGATTTTAGATTGTCTTTATTGACGCCAGAGGTTAAGCCACGTCAAAAGGTGTCTATAAAAAGGTTGCTTAAGGCTTGGCATTTAGTTGTAAAATAGCGTGTTTAAAATTGTATAATTTTAAACACGCTTAAATTTACTTTAATTTTAAAGATAATTTAGGTTTGTTGGTAGGTTCTTCAGAGGTGGTTTTTTCGGTGTCAGTATTGTTGGTTTCTGTCGATGAAGTTTCGCCTATTTGACTAATATCAAAATCTATATCTGCAGTTTTAAAGGCTTTTAGAAGTCCTTCTTTATTTGCAGATTTCATATAAGCTTCTTTGGCTTCGACTTGGTTTTCTTTAACTAATTTAACAAGGGCATCATTTAGTAGAACCATACCGTGTCGAGCGCCAATTTGCATTTGTGATTCTATTTGGTAAGTTTTGCCTTCGCGTATTAAATTGGCAATACCATCTGTGATGACTAGCGTTTCTAAGGCTGCTATGCGTCCTTTGGTTTTTTTCTTGCATAGAGTTTGGGCGATAACCCCTTTTAATCCCGTTGCTAACATTGATTTAATTTGTGCCTGTCTATTGGCGGGAAACACATCAACAATACGATTGACGGTGCTTGATGCTGTGTTTGTGTGTAAGGTTCCAAAAACAAGATGTCCTGTTTCGGCGGTTTCAATAGCCATTTCAATTGTTTCTAAATCACGCATTTCGCCGACTAAAATAATATCTGGATCTTGTCTCAAGGCTGCCCGTAAGGCGTTTGAAAAACTTTTTGTATGACTGTGCACTTCTCTGTGGTTAATTAGGCATTTATCGTCTTTATGTACAAATTCTACCGGGTCTTCTATCGTGATAAGGTGTTCGCTTCTTGTTTTATTTATTAAGTCTATCATTGCGGCTAAGGTTGTTGATTTGCCACTTCCAGTTGGGCCTGTAACTACTACTAATCCTTTGGATAGGTAGCATAATTTGCGTACGGCATCAGGTAAGTTTAATTGATCTGCGGTTAAAATTTCTTCTGGTATCTGTCTAAATACCATTCCTACGCCGTCTCGATCTTTAAATACATTTGCTCTAAATCGTGCTAAGCCTTTGATTTCGTAAGCAAAATCAGTATCCCAATTTTCTTCGAATTGTTGTATGTTTTTGGCTGGCATAATTTCCATAATCAGACGCTCGTTATAGTCTGAGGTCAAAATAGGCATATCATTTAGGCGTACGATTTCGCCACTTTCGCGTATGATGGGTGGTCGTCCAACAGACATATGCAGGTCACTTGCGCCCATTTCAACCATTTTACGGAATAACTCATCTATTTCAGCCATAGAATCTCCTTGTTTGTATACATTTAAATAATATTGATAATTAATATATCGCAAAATTATCATCTAAAACAGTATTTAATATATGTCCCCAAATGTCATTGATGCCAATATTGATGGGTGTAATGTATTGTATGTAAATCATTGTCATTTAGGATTTGGACAAATCTTTATATGTTAGGTATAATATAAATATGACAAATAAATATAAATTACAGGTATATCCTGCTTTAGTTTTAAAGCAGCGTGCGAAGGAAGTTTTGGATTTTAATCAAGACTTAAAAGAGAAAACTGATGCAATGTTTGAGATTATGTATGAATACAACGGCATCGGTTTAGCTGGAAATCAAGCTGGTATAGCAGAACGTATAGTGGTTGTTGATTTGGGCAAGGAACAAGATCAGGGTAGAGTTTTTATAAATCCAGAAATTATAGAAGCAGGTGCAGATCGTGAAAGTAGTGAAGAGGGCTGTTTAAGTTTTCCAGATATTTATGAGCCAGTGATGCGCTCTAAAGCTATTAAAATTAAGTATGTAGATTTACAGGGTAACTCTCACGAGGAAGAAATGGATGGCTTATTGGCGCGATGTCTTCAACATGAAGTAGATCATTTAAATGGTATAGTTTTTGTTGATAGGGTTAGTAAGGCGCGTAAAATAGGCTTAAAGAAAAAATTGCGTAATTTAGCTAATTAATTTTGTTATGCGCATTTTATTTATAGGTACTCCTGATTATGCTATTCCTTCGTTAGAGGGGTTGATAAATGCAGGTCATACGATAGTTGGGGTTTTGTGCCAAGAGGATAAACCCGTTGGGCGCAAGAGGATTTTAACATCACCACCAATTAAAATTTTTGCCGAAAGTCATCATATACCAGTTTTACAGCCAATTAAAGTTTCAGATGCCAATCAAGAAATTAAAACTTTGCATCCTGATATTTTTGTTGTTGTTGCGTTTGGTAAATTAATACCACAATCTACGCTGGATTTGTCTGTTTTGCCCCCAATTAATGCTCATGCGTCTTTATTGCCTAAATTTAGAGGTGCCGCACCTGCGGGACGGGCTATTATGGCAGGTGAAACTAAAACAGGCATATCCGTAATGCGTGTGGTTAAAGAGTTAGATGCGGGGCCAGTTATGTTGGTAAAAGAAATTGATATTTTACCAAATATGACACGTTTTGAGTTGCTGGACGAATTAAGTAAAATGAGCCCAATAGCCTTGATAGATGCCTTAAATTTACTTCATAATAATGAAGCTAAATTTATAGAGCAAAATCATAATGAATATACTTATGCTCCTAAAATTGTTCGTGAAGATGGAGCTTTAAACTGGCATAAAACTGCCGATGAGTTATATAATCAATTTAGAGGCGTATCTCCATTTCCGGGTGCATTTGGCAAGTTGCATATCACAGCTAAATCAACTGATATTGTAGTTAAGATTGAAGAGGTAGAAGTTGTGCGTCAAAAGTCTAATAAGCCAGGTTGTATTATAAAATGCGAAAACAGTGGTATAGTTGTTGGCTGTGGTAAAGATTCCTTAAAAATTTTAAAACTAAAACCACAGGGTAAACGTCAGATGGGTGCGTCAGATTTTATAAACGGTTATCGTTTAGCCAACACAGACTATTTTATCTTGGAGTGATTATATGAAAACTATTGTCAAAATAGTTGTGGGCTTAATCTTACTAGGTGTGATTGTTTTTTTAGGTTCAATTTTGGTAGAGAAGTATAGCTACACACAAGAATTTAACCTAGGTAATGATAAAGTTGACGCTGGACTCAACGGGGACGCCGCTGTTTATTTTGAACAATTACAAATAAAGTATGCCGATGATGCAACGCGTTTAAAGGAGATAAACAAAAATTTAATACAGTGTTATCGCAGTTTAGCTAACGATAGTAGATTTAATCTTATACAAAAACAGGCAGTGTTAAAACGCATTCAAGAAATTGACAAAAATGCACTTACGCCTGAAGAAATAAAAATTTTAGGTAAAAAACAATGATAAAACAAATAGCGATAGATGGGCCTGCCGGGGCAGGTAAAAGCTCTGTTGCCAAAATGGTAGCACAAAAATTAAATTATTTATTTGTTGATTCTGGAGCTATGTATCGTTGTATAGCAGCTTTGGCAATTCGCAAAGGCTTAGACCAAAACGATACGGCAGCTTGGTTAGATATTGCTTTGACACATAAAATTGATTTAGAAGATAATTCTACTATTGTCAAGGCAGGCGGTATTGATTTAACCGATGAGATACGTTCTCCAGAAGTAACTTTGGCAACTAGATTTGCAGCTAATAATCCAGAAATACGTAAAATTTTGGTAAATCGTCAACGTCAGATAGGACAGTCGGTATCCATAGTTATGGAAGGGCGTGATATAGGTACGGTAGTTTTGCCCAATGCTACTTGTAAGATTTATTTAGATGCTTCATCATCGGTCAGAGCCAAAAGACGTTATGACCAAATCATAGCAAAAGGTTTGCCTGCTAATTTGCAAGAAATACATCAAGCTGTGGTCGATCGAGATTCTAGCGATAAAAACCGCAAGGTTGGCCCTTTAAAACAAGCCGATGATGCGGTTTATTTAGACACCTCTGATATGTTGTTTGATGAAGTGGTGGATAAGATTATTGCTATATCTAATGGTCAACTAAATGATTAAATTAATATCTGTGATATTTGTTTTTTTATTGTCTATACAGGTAGTGGTTGCTAAAACTAATAAAACTTCATCGACAACATTGCTTTCAGAAAAAGAGATGATGTTAGAAGAATCAAAACCATGGACATTGGAAGAAAAAACCCCAACCGAGCAAACTACCCAAGTACCCAAGAGTTCGTTGGCGTCTCAAGTTGGGGTGATGGTTGTATGGTTGATTTTTATTGTAGTTTTAATTTATGCTTTGGCTTATGCTTTTAAAAAATTGGCGCCCCCAAAGGCTGGCTTAATTAATAATGATGCAATAGAAGTGCTATGCAAACAGTATATCGATCCTAAACAAAAAATTGCTGTGGTAAAAGTACATAATAAAGTATTAATCCTAGGTGTTGGCACCAATGGTATTACTAAAATTTCAGAATTTACAGACAAGGCAGATGTCGATTATTTTACATCTATGTTTGCGTTGGATAAAAATAATTTATTTGGACGTATGTTAAATAAACAAACTCAAAAAATAGTTGAAGAAAATCAGGATAGTTTTGATAAAAAATTAACTGAAGTACGCGATTCTCTTAAAAAGACTTAGAAGGAGCTAAAATGTTTACAGGGATAATTCAAAAAAAAGGCAAAGTAGTTGCTGTTAATAAAAGTGTTGATGCGGGTAGTTTAACAGTTGATTGTGGTTCTTTAGTTGAGGGTGCAAAATTTGGAGACAGTATTGCCAATAATGGTACTTGTTTAACTATTGCAGGCATTGAAGGTTCTATAGTGGTTTTTGATGTGATGAAATGTACGTATGATTCTACAAATTTAGGCGATTTGCAAGTAGGTGATTATGTAAATTTGGAAAAAGCTTTGAGTTTTAGTGGTAACTTAGGTGGCCATATGGTAACAGGTCATGTCGATGGCTGTGCTACTATCGCAAAAATAGATGATGGTGAAGAATTTTACACAATCACGTACAGTTGTTCAAAAAAACTCACAGATGAGATGGTTATGAAAGGCTCTGTTGCAGTTGATGGTGTTAGTATGACAATACAGGATTTACAAACAGGTTCATTTTCAATATCACTTATACCAGTTACAAAAGCAGATACAAATTTAGCAACTAAGCAGATAGGTCAAAAGGTCAATGTGGAAACCGATATGATTGGCAAGTATGTTATTAAAGTTGTTAGTAATATGCTAAGTCAAGATGATGGTGAATTTAATTTAAACTCTTTATTGCAAAAGAATAATTAATTATGAATAACAGCGTTCGAGAAATACCATATAACTACACTTCATTATCCGACAAGGAAATTGTTTTAAAATACATAGATGCTGAGGCTTGGGATATTTTAGAACGCTTGCGCAAACATCGGGTAACAGGCAGAAGTGCGAAATTATTATTTGAAATATATGGTGATTTATTTGTGATAGATAGAAATCCATATATTTATAATGATTTGTTAGAAAACAAATCAAAGGTCGAAGTTTTTTGGGCAAAGCAAGAAAATCGCTTGGTTAAATTAATTGAAAATATGACCGAGGATCACGGCGAACGCAGATTGATTGAAAAAACAAGATATGTTATAGAAAACTTTGTACGTGGGGTTGATGTTGAAAAGAAAAGGCGTAAAGAAATACTTGCCAAATTAACTCCTATTACCAAAGAAGTATCTTTTTCTGCATTTGATAAGGTTTCACACTGTACGGATGCAACCGACTGGCGCATTGAATATCCTGCTGTTGTTGTATTTCCAAGCAAGCAAATTGATGTTGTTAGGCTAGTAAAGGCTGCGCAAGAGTTGGGCTTAAAAATTATTGCACGCGGTGGCGGTACGGGTTTGACTGGTGGGGCAGTACCTGTTTATCGCAACACTATGATTATCAATACAGAGAAATTAAATAAAATTGGTGCCATTACTAAAGTAAGTGAAGGAGGTAAGGTATTTCCTATTATAACTGTGGAGGCAGGTGCAGTTACAGGAGATGTTGCCACCCATTGTAATGATTTAAATTATATTTTTGCTACCGATCCAACTTCGGCGTGGGCATCAACATTGGGCGGAAATATAGCCGAAAACGCCGGTGGTAAAAAAGCGGTTATGTGGGGTACTTGTATCGATAATATCTACTCTTTTGATATTGTGTGCAGTCAAGGTGATATTTTGCGAGTAAAACGTAAAAATCATTTGCATAGAAAAATTAAAGCTGGTGATATTGTTAGTTTTGAAGTGTTTAAAATTGATGGATTTGGCAATGCTAGCTTATTAAAAACAATTGATTTGAATGATGTTGAAATACATAAACCGGGTTTGGGTAAAGATATTACCAACAAAGCTTTAGGTGGTGTTCCTGGCATACAAAAAGAAGGTGGCGATGGTGTAATTGTTAATACACAATTTGTTGTATACGAACCGTTTACATATAACCGCACTATGTGTTTAGAGTTTTATGGCAAAAATATGCTTAATGCCTCTAAGGCTATTGTGGATATTATGGAACGCTTTGGCGATGATAAAGAAGTGTTTTTGACAGCTTTAGAACATTTTGATGACAAGTATATGGAAGTTATTAATTATAATAACAAATCAGATCGTCAGGATCCTTTAAAAGCAGCCTTATTAATTGATATTGAAAGCAATGATGAAGATGCTTTAAATAAAGCATGTGATGAAATGCTAAAAATGGTGCGTCCTTACGATACTGAAGGTTTTATTGCTAAAACACCTAATGAGGCAAAAGTGTTTTGGAAGGATAGGCATAATCTGGGGGCTATTTCTAAAAACACAAATGGTTTTAAAATTAATGAAGATATTGTAATACCTATTAAATCATTGCCAGAGTTTACAGATTACATAGACAAATTAAATATTCAAAAAGAGTTAGAAAATAATATTAAGTGCATAGATGATGTTTTAGAATTATGCACACGGCTCACGGATAACACTGTAGATGGTTTAAATCAAATTCGTTTGGATAATTATGTATCAGAGATAAAAAACTTTAAGGATAAGAATTTAGATTATCTTTCAAAATTAGATCAATCAGGTCAAGCTATTGGTTTGGTTGATGAGAAACGCTCTATATTTGAATTGATTCAAGAGGGTGATATTGATGTTAATTTTGAAGTGGAAATTAGGGAAAACTTTATAAAAAACTTTCATATTTTTGAAGATATATGTACGGTTTTTAACAAAATAGTGGATGAACAACGTCGTCGGCAAATCCGCATTGCCACACATATGCATGCTGGAGATGGCAACAATCATGTTAATATCCCAGTGCTTTCTAGCGATTATATAATGATGCGTGAAGCGCATGAAACTGTTGATTTATTTATGAAAGAAACTGTGCGTTTAGGTGGAGTTGTCAGCGGTGAGCATGGCATTGGTATATCTAAATTAAAATATTTGGACAAAGAAATAATTGACAAATATGCGTTGTATAAAGCTGATCATGATCCAAATAATATTTTTAATCCAGGCAAGTTAAGCGTTAATTTTCCTTTTGATAGAGTATATACGCCATCTTTTAATTTGTTGGAATTAGAAGCTTTTATTTTAACATCTACTGATTTAAAATCTCTTTCACAGTCAATTGCTAATTGCGTAAGGTGTGCTAAGTGTAAGCCAGTATGTAATACCAATTATCCTGCGGGTAGTATGTTTTATAGTCCGCGTAATAAGATTTTAGCAGTTGGGCTTATTATTGAAGCGGTGTTATACGATACTATGACATCTCACGGTTTGAGTTTTGGTTATTTTAAAAAATTGGCTAATATCGCCGAACATTGTACTGGATGTCATAAATGCGAAGTGCCATGTCCAGTGGATATAGATTTTGGTGATGTAACTATTTTAATTCGCAAGTTAATGGTGCAAAGACGCAAAGCTCCATTTAAAGCTGTAACATCTTTTACATATTTTTACCTCGATAGACAAAACTATTATGTTAATAAAGCATTTAGGTATTTATTATTTAAAGGTGCGTATGCCGCTCAGCGTTTAGGGCATAGATTAAATAAGCCCATTGCTCATATTACAAAAAAGCTGTCTCCTTGGACTAACAATATGTTAAAGGGGCGGTTTCCTAAGACGGGCAATCCCAGTTTGCGTGAATATCTTAAATTAAGCGATCCAAATACTATTTATATTTTTAGTAATCCCGATAAGGAAATTGTCAAAACGGTTTTTTATTTTCCGGGATGTGGTTCAGAGCGAATGTTACCAGAAATCAGTATAGCTACAGTGGCTATGTTATATAATTTGGGCGTAAGGGTTGTAATGCCGCCTAGATATACTTGCTGTGCTTATCCTTTTAAAAATGCTGGTAAGGCTCAAAAGGTTAAAGCTATGGTTTCAGATAATAAGGTGATGTTTCATAAAATTGCTTCAATGGTTGAATATATGGGTATCGAATCAACTGTTTTAAGTTGTGGTACTTGTTATGAAATGTTGGGAACTTATGGTTTAGAAAATATTTTTAAAGGTTCAGATATTTTGGATATTAATGATTTTATTGTTAAAAATAATTTATTACCGCAGGTATGTTCTGAACAAATTATTTATCATGAGCCTTGTCATTCACCAATGAAAGATACTGATAGTGAAGCGGTAATTGAGCATTTAACTGGTTCACAACCAAAATTAACGCCAAATTGTTGTGGTGATGGTGGTACTTTAGCTTTGTCTACGCCAGAGATATCAAATACTTTACGCGAGCGTAAAAAAAGAAATTTAAAACAGTTAAGTGATAAACGCAATTTAACGGTTTTGACCAGTTGTCCGGCATGTGTTCAAGGTTTATCTAAAATAAATGATGATATAACTGTGGAGGCAAAATCTATTATTGTTTATTTGGCAGAAAAACATCTTGGCAAAAATTGGAAGGATGATTTTATTAAAGAGGTATCAGTTAGGGGCGTTGATAAGGCTATGATGTAAGTTTGGTTATAAAATAGATATGACAATTAAATCAATTATTGCCAAAATACAAGAGTATCAATCATTTGTTGTTACGGGGCATGATCCGGCCGATGCGGATTGTGTTGGTTCGTGCCTCACTTTGGTAAAGATGTTAAAAATTTTAAATAAAAAAGCTTATCATGTGCGCTCATGTAAAGTGCCGGGTAATTGTCAATTTTTACCATCAGTTGCAGATACTTTTGTATTGCCAAATTGGCAAAGTAAAAAAATTGATTGTTTAATAGTTGTTGATTCTCCAGATAAATTTAGAATAGACAACGTCTTATCTCTTTTTGTTGGTATACCTATTGTTGTAATAGATCATCATCAATATAACAGAATTGAAAGTCAAATTTCTTGGGTAGATAAGAGCAAATCTTCCACCTCAGAAATGTTATGCGAATTAGCTCAAGAGATGAACATCCCATTAGATTTGGATATGGCAATGTGTTTGTATGCTGGCATGGCATCCGACACTGGTTTTTTTCATTATGCTAATACTACGCCTAAGACAATGCTATGGGCTTCGCAGTTGATGTCTGTAGGGATAGATACAGATTATATATATCGTCAATTAACCTGTTTTTTAACGCCGTCTGAATTATCTTGCTGTACGGAAATGATTGCAAATGTTCAGTATTATGATGATGTGGCAGTTTGTATCTTAAAAAAAGAAATGTTACGCCGTTATAAATTGCGTGCAATTTCTATGCAATATATCCACGAAATTATTTTAACTGTTGCAACAACAAAGGTTTCTATTACAGCTCAGGAGCTAGAACCAAGTTTAACAAAGATTGGTTTGCGTAGTAAAGATACGCCAAATGTGGCAGATATAGCTAAAATATTTGATGGTGGTGGTCATATTAATGCAGCTGGATGTACTATACAAGAACCGTTTAAAAAAGCAGTTAGTAATGTTTTGTTGGCATTGGGCAATCGGTCACTATGAAAATTTTATATCCAATATATTTACAATTACCTTCTCCATTAGCTAGATCTGTGCAAATAGTAAATACTTGTTATCACTTGGCTTTGCAAGGGGTGGCAGTTGATTTGTTGTGTGCTAATAGATGCGATATAAAAGAGATACAAGAGTTTTATGGCCTAGGCGATATACCAGCCAATTTTAAAATAATAGGCTTGCCCGCTTTAATTAAAACACCGACAAGTAAGTTGCGATTTTCAAGTAGGTTGCCATGGGATTTCTTTTTAAAGCGCTATATTAAAAAAATAATAAATAATAGTGAAAGCCCTATTATTTATTTGCGTGAATTAAAAACAGCTAAAGCTGTTTTACCTATTTTAAAACAGTATCAATTAAAATCTGTGTACGAAGCACATCATATTGAATATCGTGTTTCAGATGCTAATTTATTATCTTTAGAAACCAAATTGTACAATGAAGTTTCTAAGGTTATTTGTATTACAAAGCAATTGTTGACAGAGATGCGAACAATATTTGTTGATGCCAATATTGGGCCGGCATTACCAAATGGTTGTAATCCTGTCGATTTGTCCGCATTATCAGTCAGTCGAGAATATTTATTTTATGCTGGGCAGTTATACCGATGGAAAGGTGTAGATACCATTATAAAAATGATGAAATTTCTGCCTGAGCAAAAGTTGTTAATTGTCGGTGGCTCTAGCCAAGAAGATGTACAACGATGTAAAAAACTAGCTAGTGCAGAAAACGTACTTTCGCAAATTGACTTTATAGGTCAAGTTCCTCCATCACAGGTTGCTTTTTATGGGGCTAAGGCCAAGATTATGTTGTTGCCAAATGGCGATGAACTTTATA
This sequence comes from Planctomycetota bacterium, assembly GCA_027063065.1. GTDB lineage: Bacteria > Planctomycetota > JAMOSO01 > JAMOSO01 > JAMOSO01 > JAMOSO01. The sequence goes on from JAMOSO010000071.1 coordinate 58,711, forward strand.
ATAGTAGCTATACTTCCCCTATAAAATTATTTGAATATTTAAGTTATGCCAAGCCAATTGTCGCTTCTGATTTACCAACGATTTCTGATATTACTGCTTCGACAAAAAGTGCTTTGTTGGCAAAGCCAGATAACCCTCAATCATTTGCGGATGCGGTGCAACATATTTTAAATTCACCAGATTTATCAAACAAACTGTCAAAAAATGCTTTGGCGCTTTCTAAAGCATATACTTGGGAACATAGAGCAACAGAACTTAAAAAATGTTTTAAACATATTTTGTCCAATTAATAATATATATTTGCTATAAATACAGTGGTTTACCTTAAGTCAATCATTATAATATTGTTCAAATAATATTTATATATGGAGCAGTAATGCAAACACAGGTAGAAAAAGTAAGTTATTGTATCGGTCAACAAATTGGTAATGATTTTAAACGTCAAGGTATTGAAGTTTGTGCAGATACATTAGGTAAGTCAATCGCCGATGCTTTGGCAAATGCGGAGCCAAAATTAAGCGTTGAAGAACAAGGTCAAGTTATGCAGGCTTTTCAAATGGAGATGCAAGGTAAACAACAAAAAGCTGCTGCGGAAGCAGGTGAGGTTAATCGTAAACTTGGCGTTGATTTCTTAAACGAAAAAGAATCTGCCGAAGGTGTACAAAAGACAGAATCTGGTTTATTGTATAAAATTATTGAAGAAGGTTCAGGTGATTCTCCAAAACCAACAGATACAGTAGAATGTCATTATCGCGGTACTTTAATTGATGGTAAGGAGTTTGACTCTTCTTATAAACGTGGTGAAACAGCAAGTTTTCCAGTTAATGGCGTGATACAGGGCTGGCAAGAAGCGTTGCCAATGATGAAAGTTGGCGCAAAATGGGAACTTTATATCCATGCTGATTTGGCTTATGGCAATCAAGGTGCTGGTGCAGATATTGCACCTGGAGCAGCTTTGATTTTTGAAATAGAGTTAGTTAGCATAAAATAATCTTTTAAACTAAATAAGATTAATTATATAATGGGCGAACTTTATGTTCGCTCATTTTTAAATAAGGGTTTATATGACAGGTTTTAAACGTGCTGTTTGGACAATTGTCTACTCTTAATACCTTGTCGTTGGGTTTTGCAATAGTTTGCATTAGTGTTTTGGTGTGTATTGCGCTTTTAAGACAGTTATCAAAAAATCGACTATAATATTTGAATCAAAAGAGTCCAAAACGGATATCGTTAGGTTTGATTTGCCACTTAATTACGCTATAATTTAAAATTTTGTATCAAGACTCAGGAATAAAGCAATGTGCATACCATATAAACCAGTACCTTCAAAGGTAGATTTTGCCGATTTGGAAACTTCAATCCTAGATTTTTGGGATAAAAATAATATTTTTAAGAAAAGTTGTGATCCTGCTAGGTTTACAAAATCGTATAGATTTTACGATGGACCTCCATTTGCAACAGGTTTGCCACATTATGGTCATTTGTTGGCTGGTATTATTAAGGATATTGTTCCAAGATTTTGGACAATGCGTGGCTATTATGTTGAACGCCGTTTTGGGTGGGATTGTCATGGTTTGCCTGTTGAGTTTGAAATGGAAAAAGAGCTTAATTTAAATGGTAAACATGAGATAGAGGATTATGGTGTTGATAAATTTAATGAGGATTGTCGCGGTATAGTTTTGCGATATACAGCACAATGGCAAGATACTGTTAAGCGTATAGGTCGTTGGGTAGATTTTGACAATGACTATAAAACTATGGATCCAGAATTTATGGAGTCAATCTGGTGGGTTTTTAAAAGCTTATGGGATAAAGGTTTGGTTTATGAAGGCCATAAGGTTATGCCTTATTGTCCAAGATGTACCACGGTTTTGTCTAATTTTGAAACAAATCAAGGTTATAAAGATACGCAAGATCCAGCAATTACTGTTCGTTTTAAATTAAAAGATATGGACAATACCTATGTGATAGCATGGACAACCACGCCTTGGACCTTGCCGTCAAATATTGCTTTAGCTACAGGAGCTAATATTGACTATGTTAAGGTTAAGGATGAACAGGGTGATATTTATATTATTGCCAAGGCTAGGGTGGGTAATTATTTTAATGACGAAAGTACCTTTGAAATTTTGGGTGAGTTAAAAGGTTCAGAGCTAAAAGGTTTATCTTATGAGCCATTGTTTGATTGTTGTCGTGAAGATATTGGTGATAAAAAAGCTTATGAAGTTGTCAATGCTGATTATGTCAGTACAGAAGATGGTACAGGTATAGTACATATTGCTCCAGCATTTGGTGAAGATGACTATGCTGTTGCTCAAGCAAATGATATGGCATTTATTTGTACAGTTGACGATCAAGGTAAAATAGATAAGCATTTGCCAGAATATGAAGGTATGTTTGTTAAAGATGCGGACAAGGGTTTAATTAAACAGTTAAAAAATGAGGGTAAGTTGGTACATCAGGCTACTATACAACACTCATATCCGTTTTGTTGGCGGTGTGATTCGCCATTGATTTATCGTGCAGTATCTACTTGGTTTGTCAGTGTAGAAAAAATTAAGGATAAGATGTTGTCTACCAATGCTCAAACATCTTGGGTACCTAGCCATTTAAAAGATGGTCGTTTTGGTAAATGGTTGTCTGGCGCAAGAGATTGGGCTATTTCTCGCAATAGATATTGGGGCTCACCAATTCCTATTTGGCGATGTCAAGAATGTGATGCTAAAAAAGTGATGGGTTCTATTGCAGAGTTAGAAAACGAATGTTCTCAAACTGTCAGTGATATTCATAAGCATTTTGTGGATAAAATAAGTTTAACTTGTCAATGTGGTGGCAAGATGACACGTGTAACCGAAGTTTTAGACTGCTGGTTTGAGTCGGGTTCTATGCCTTATGCACAGATGCATTATCCTTTTGAAAATAAAGAAACCTTTGAAAATAATTTTCCAGCCGATTTTGTAGCTGAGGGCTTAGATCAAACCCGTGGTTGGTTTTATACTTTAACAGTTTTAGGTGCGGCCTTATTTGAAAAGCCAGCATTTAAAAATGTCATAGTTAATGGTTTGATTTTAGCCGAAGATGGCAAAAAGATGTCAAAGCGTCTTAAAAATTATCCTGCTCCAGATGTGGTTATGAATAAATATGGAGCCGAAGCATTGCGTTTATATTTAATTAATTCGCCTGTTGTACGCGGTGAAAGTTTAAAGTTCTCTGAAGATGGCATAGGCGAAATTATGCGTCAGGTGTTGTTGCCTCTGTGGAATTCTTATTCTTTTTTTACTACCTATGCCAATATTGATGGTTGGAAACCAGGTGATAAGATTAAAATAACTAGCGATATGGATAAATGGATTTTATCCAGAATGCAAACTTTGATTAAAGAAGTTAATGAAGAAATGGAAGCCTATCGCTTGTATAAGGTGGTGGATTCTTTAGTTAGTTTTATTGATGACTTAACTAATTGGTATATAAGGCGTTCACGTCGTCGTTTTTGGAAATCTGAGGATGACAGTGATAAAAATCAAGCATATCAAACATTATATAGTGTATTGGTAGAGTTATGTCATATTTTGGCTCCATTTTTGCCATTTGTCAGTGAAGAAATTTATGCTAATTTGGTAAAATCGGTTGATGAAAACGCTGAAGAATCGATACATTTATGTAAATTTCCATCTTATAATCCAGACTTGCGCGATGAGGCTTTAGAGGCAGAGATGGCAAATGTTATGCGTACCGTAGAAATGGGGCGTGCATTGCGTTCTACCCATGATTTGCGTATACGCCAACCGCTTGGGACGATTACGATTATTTCTCGTGATGCCAGCGTAGAAAAAATATGTCAAAATCATCGTGATATCATTTTGGGAGAATTAAATATTAAAAATATAGAATTTTCTAGTGATGAGGCCTCTTTGGTAGATTTAAGTGCTAAGGCCAATTTTAAGATGTTGGGACGTAAATTAGGCAAAAATATGAAAGCAGCGGCATCGCTAATTGCTAAATTTGATTCTGCTTTGATTTCTAAATTACAAGAGGGTGGTACTACAGATATTGTTATTGATAATCAAACTTTTACTTTGAGTTTAGATGATATTATTGTGCATCGTACTTGTAAGGAAGGTACTGTAATAGAAACGGACAAGGGGATTACAGTTGCTATTGACACTACAATTACTGATGAGTTACGTATAGAAGGCACTGCTAGAGAGCTTGTTAATCGTATTCAAAACTTGCGCAAAGAAGCTGGTTTTGAGGTTGCTGATCGTATACAGATGGCGTTAGTGGGCGGTAACGATGATATTAAAACTGCCATAGACCAGCATAAGGATTATTTATGTGCTGAGACTCTATGTCGGGAAATTTTAACAGAAATACCTAAAGATTCATTTAACAAGGATGAGGATATTTTGGGTTCTAAACTCAGTATCTATTTGGTAAGAGTTTAGTTAATTTACGGAGTTATGGAGCAGTGATATATTTTGCATCGCCGGTTTTTTTACTTTTGGTTGTGCCATTAGGTGTATTACTGCTTTATGCTTTGATTAAATTTGCCAATCCACCGCAGTTTAATCCACCAAGCATAAGATTTTATAGTAAAATAAACAAGCGTGAATTAAGTATGAAATTTGGATTAGGCTTAGATGTGTGGTTGCTCTTTAGTATAGCGTTTATGTCTATAATCACGCTTTCAGAACCAGTTGTTTATGTGGTTAATCATATAATCTCTTTTAATGCTTTTTGTATGGCTTATTGTTTGATAGCTAGTTTATGTTGGTTGTTTGTAGATTTTACAATGGTTTATAAAAACAAGGAGCAACTTAGACAATTTAAGCTATTAGTTCCAAGGGTTCCCATTGACTAAAAAGGGCAGGCATATGTCGCTGGGTAAAATTCTAAACAAGCAAATAGCTTGGTTAGAAAGTTTTGATGTTGTAAAAAAAGTTATTTTAGGGCGTACAGAAAATTGCAGGCATTCATTTAGATCTGGATATTTAAAAGTACAGCATGATTTAGATGGTGGGTTTATAATTAAAGCTTTTTCTGGCAATGGGGTAGTTGATATTTTTGTAAGGTGTGAGGAGCAACATCGTGAGTATATTAAAGATTTGATACGCAAGCGGTTCACATGATTAGAATATTGTTGTTATTTTGTTTTGTATTATCATTTAATTGTGCTAAATCACAACCAACTACAGCTAAAGATGCGTCTGTGGATAATAAGCAAGAAGCAGAGTTTTCTGCTTTTGGATATAGATTGGGTGATGTATTGCCAGAAACAGATATTATATCTGTTAAAGGACTAAAAAATAAAATCGAACCATTAATATCTTATAAAATATTTAAAAATTATTATGCAGAAATAACTCCTGATAGTCGTTTGATTTATCGCATTGATGCTGATGGTATATTGCCAAGTTTAAAACAGGCGAAAGATGAAATAGAAATTTTAAGGCGTTTATTGTCTAAAAAATATGGCTCGGGGATAGATAAGGTTAATTTAAATAATAATCGCTATTTAGAGTTTAGTTGTCAGAGGGGGGTGATTCGTATGAGTCGACGCAAAAAACGTGTAAATATTTGTTATATTGATTTTGATACTATGATTATAGCCAATCAAGAATATCAAAAAAAACGTGAGCAACAAAACAAAGAGAAGGCTTTGGAGGTGAAAAAAGGGGCATTTAGAAATTTAGATGCATTGTAAGTGTTGGAATTAAATCTAAAAGTTATCAAATTTACAAAAGCATTGTTTATGCTTAAGTTGTTGTACTGTAAATAGTTATATATATCAATTTTATTGGTATGTCGGAAGGCAGAAAAAGGTGATTAAAAAATTGCCAGATGATATAAGCTGGCTAATATAAAAAGAACAATGTAGTAATGTTATTTATATGGCAACACTTTTGGGAGTTTGTATGAGTCATCAGCAAAAATCACGTTGTATCCGTTTTGAAAAAAAATCACAAGTTCGTTCTGAACGCAGAAAAATTCATGGAATTCTTGAAGATGTAAGGCGTTCTGGGCAGTTAGAAGAATATTCTGAATGTACTGCAGAAGATATTTTAAGGGCTAGTTAATTATTGGGGGAGGGTTTTGTTGGTGTAATCACAAAAAGGGCGGTCAATTGGTATTATTTAAATCGGTAAGAATAAAAAATGTTTATTTTAATTTTCTATTTGTTATATTGTCCGTAAATAAGTATGAGTTTGCCTAAATAGGTGTGTTTTGTAAATTGAGGAGTAAAAATGCAAAAATTGAAGGTGTCAGTGTTGGTGGTAATGGGTTTTGGTTTTTTTATGGCAGCAAATGTACAAGCAAAGTCAGAAGCTGCATTTCCAAAAGATTGGAAAACATGGAAAGTGGTTAGGTCGGGTGCAATTCCGGCAAAAGGTGCAATGCCCAAGGATTTAGCTCATGTGGTCGCCGATACTTATGAGACTTATGCTTGGGTCAATAATGGCAAGGGCTCAGCTTATAATATTCGTATTAATCCTAAGCAAACCAAAGATTACGATGAAGATATTGCAACTGGTGTCTTAGAATTAGTAGATATAAAAGCTATTCTTGTAACAGAACATCTTTTGGGTGAGCCAGTATACGGAGCGTATACTTATGATGGTAAGGATATTTCATCTGCACATCCTTCTTTAGAAGTTAAATCATGTATTAAATGCCATACTGGTTACGAAGGTTTTAAGGCTGGGGTTTTTCAAGTAAAATAATTTAATGACTTCTATAAAGAAAAAAATAATATTAGGGCAAGCTTTAATGCTTGTCCTAATGAGTATTCTTTTTGGCTATTCTAGGTATAATGGACAATTTAATTTTGCTTTAAGGGCTTCAGAAAAATCAGGCAGTGAGGCTACCAAGCCTATTATTGAGTTAATGGAAAAATCCATTGCTGGCGGTAATTATCTATATATTTTAGATCCAGAATTTGCAAAATTCTTTTTTCATAAAATATTGTATTTTGAAGTTGAAGGAGTCTCAAAAAACTCAACTAGGCTGGGTATTGTTTATGATCAAAAAAATAAATGCAATATAAGAAGTGTTTATTCAACAGAATATAAAGCAAAGCTCACTAAAAAAATAGCAAAGGCTCAAAAGGTTTTGGCTAAGCTACCAGAATCTCATCCCAAACGGGCTAAAATTTTAGATTTAAAAAATAAATTTCAGGCATCTTTGGATGAAGTAAGTTCTAATTTATCACGTGTTGCGTTATTAAAACGTACATATCAAATGCCAAAAGAGTTGCAGGCCACAGATGCTTTTCTTGATAAGAAAAGATGGTTGCTACATATGATTATTCCCTTTGGAGAAAACAACTCTGGCAAAATGCATTTGGTTTTAGATGCATCTGAGTTTAAAGGGTTTAAAAGCGAAATTTTAAGCGATGTAATTCCAATGACTGCTGGGTTGCTTGTGATAGGTTTGGTTATTGCTATTTTGTTGGCTAGAGCAATAGCTGCCCCATTGTATAAAACAGCTAGTTATGTTAAAGAGTTGGCAGAAGGCGGCGGTGATTTAACTAAACAAATTGAGTTTAGTAATTATAAAGAGATTGACTCTATGGTTGAGCAATTAAATTTATTTTTAGCGAATATGCGCAGTATAATTGTGTCGGTGAAAAGTACGTCTGAGGCATTAAGAAATTTATCAGAATCATTGATGAATGTCGGTGCCGAGATGGTTACTGAAGCTGAATCTACAGATAGAAGTACAGCTGAAATGGCTGAAATAACTAATAAGCTGAAAGATAAAATATATAAAATTTCGCAACGTTCTGATAATATCTCTAGCTCTTTTGAAGAAGTATCGCAATCCACCAAAAGTTTAGAAACTTCATTTAAAGAGGTTACTGCTGAGGCTCAAGATGTGGCTAATAAATCAGGCGAAGCAAAGCGTAAGTCTGAAAATGCGTTAAATGAAATGCAAAACTTATCTAATGAAGTGGCTGGTATTGAAAAGTTTTCTGGTATTATTATGGATATTGCCAGTCAAACCAATTTGTTAGCATTAAATGCTACAATAGAGTCTGCTTCGGCGGGTGAAGTGGGTAAGGGCTTTGCAGTTGTTGCCAATGAAATCAAGGTATTAGCTAAAAAAAGTGCTGAGGCGGCGCAAGAAATTACTGCTAGACTTGAGACAATACAAGCTAGTACAGACATTTCTTTAGAAACCTTTGAAGGGGTGTCTAACGCAGTTGATTCAAACAGTAAAAGCAACGAAATGATTGCTAAAAATACTGCAGATCAAAATAGCAATGTACAAAAAGTGCATGATATTGTGCAGGAAAATAACGCAGAAATATCTGAAATCTCATTTGCTGTCGATGAGGTGGCGGTTGATGCTGTTAAGGTTACAGATAATGCGCATAATTCTTCTAAAAGTATTACAGAAGTATTAGATAAAATTTTGTCGGTTAATAAGACGGCAGAAGACCTGTCTGAAAAATCAGTTGTTCTGTCTGATTTGGTTAACAAATTTAAAGTTTAAAATTTCAAAAAGAAAACCCCAGTGATTTGCACCACTGGGGTTTCCAACCCTTGTAACCCGGAGCCTCTACTGGTTCCGTACTATCAAAACGATGCGCTGATAGAAGCGCCTAAATCGGTTAAACGTTTAAAGCCTCTTGCGAAATGGCTGCTCCCTTAGCTGCGCAGTCTGGACATTCCACTTGTGCTATATGTGGAAGTTTGATAGACATGCGGCCAAAAAGCCATTTATCATCATAGAGAACCCGATGACATCCCTTGCATTGGGCGGATAACGCTCCTTTAACCATACCTTGCTCCTCTCATAAAAAAATTGAGACAGTCATATATAGCAAAGGTCATGCCAAAAGGCAAAAGCAACGGTATAAACGTAAAGCGTTTTAGTGTAAGGCTTTACGTTAATACGTAAATATAAATTTTGGATTTAAATTTTATAGGTAGGAGATGCTTTCCATTGAGAAGATATTTCTTCCCGTATAAGAGTGTTAATCTAAAAATTTATCGTGTATATCAATAAATTTATCTTCAAGGTATAAAAAAATTTCAAATATCTTTGGATCAAAAGCTCCATTCATTTCTTCAACCATAATTTCTTTGGCTTGTTCGTGAGAGAACATAGGCTTATAGCATCGTGCACTGGTAAGGGCGTCATATACGTCCACAAGAGCTACAATACGTCCTGCAATTGGAATTTCTTGTCCCTTTGCCTTGGTTGGGTATCCATTCCCATCAAAGCGTGCATGGTGGTATAGAGCAATGTCGGCAGCCATATCTAAGAAATAATCGACTACATTTTCACCTTTAGTAGCACTGAGTGCCTCATACCCTAAAGAGGCATGGGTACGCATAATTTCAAATTCTTCGGCTGTTAATTTACCAGGTTTTAATAATATAGCATCGGGTATGCCAACTTTTCCAATATCATGCAATGGGCTAGAGTAATAAATAGATTCAACAAATTTTGGAGTTATGATATCAGCGTATATGCCTTGTGCTAGTAATTCATTGGCTAATAATCTTGAGTAGTGCTGTACTCTTTTAATGTGTGCGCCGGTTTCTGGATCGCGTGTTTCAGCTAAAGTGGCAACTACGCGTAAGGCGGTTTCTCTTAGGTCGTTAATCTCTTGGGTTTTTTCGACAACTAGTTGCTCTAGGTCGCTTAATAAATGGTAGTGACTGATATGTGTAGATACGCGCGCTTTTAATTCCACCATACGAACAGGCTTGACTAGAAAATCAACAGCGCCTAATTCAAAAGCTTTTTCTAAACGTTTTTCACCTGCTAGACCCGTTAAAAAAATAATTGGTATATCAGAGATTTCTGGTATAGATTTAATTTGAGCGCAGGCTTCCATGCCATTCATAATTGGCATTTCTATATCCATTAATATCAAATCAGGGTGGATTTGTTTGGTTTTTTCAATGCCGATTAAACCATTTTCTGCACTAAAAACTTGATATTCAAGTTCTTGTAGTAGTGCAGTTAACATATCTCTATTAATGCTATTGTCTTCTATTAATAAAATTGTGCCAAGATGTTTTTTAGTCATATTGTATTTTCCTAGACGATTCTAAGGCCTGTAGGCTTTGTATACTAAATGTGGCTATATCTCTAATGGTTTCATCTCCTCTATAAAAAATAGGTCCAGCAATAAATAGCCCGTGCTCATCTTCAATGCGCTTGGTCTGATTGTTGATTTCATTATCAGACTTAACGTTAGTTAAGCCTGATTTATTAATGTTTATATTGGATTTAATACCATAAGTAGATGGATTAATATTCATATACTTAATATAACCTATATTTTTTTATATTCTATACTCAATATCGCAAAATTTATTTAGCTTTTGCTCGCATGGCTTGTTTGCGTTCGTTTTCAGTTAAAAAGCGTTTGCGTAAGCGCATACTTTCTGGAGTTACTTCTAAAAGCTCGTCTTCTTCGATATATTCTAAATTTTCTTCTAGGGTAAATTTAGTTGCAGGTGCAAGCTGTACTGTGCCATCGCTTCCAGAAGAACGCATATTAGTCAATTGTTTGCCTTTTGCCTGATTAACTGTAATGTCGTTATCCTTGCTGTGTTCGCCAACAATCATTCCTTCATAACATTTTGTACCAGGTGGAACAAATAAACGACCTCTGGCTTCTAAGGCATCCAATGCAAAGGCCAAGGCTTTACCGCTTTGCATACTTATCATAACGCCATTGGGTCGTTTAGGTAGTGGTCCTTTAAACGCTCCGTATTCGCTAAAGGTATGAAACATTATACCTTCGCCTTTAGTTGCATTTAATATGCGTGTTCTTAAACCCATTAGCCCACGTGCTGGTATTTTAAATTCAAGATGAGTTAAAGCACCTTTTTCGTTCATTTCAATCATTTCGCCTAATCTGCTTCCCATTAGTTCTATAACTTTACCTGCGTACAGACCGGGAACATCAACTACGGCTAATTCAATTGGCTCTAATTTTTGTCCATTTTCTTCATGAAAGATTACATGAGGTCTAGCTACTTGTAGTTCAAATCCTTCACGGCGCAATGTTTCGATTAATACTGATAAATGCAATATGCCACGTCCCGATACTATAATACCATCGCGATCAGGGGTTTCTTCCATTACTAAAGATATATTACCTTCAGCCTCTTTAAATAAACGATCTTTTAATTGGCGTGATGTAACTTTGTCGCCTTCAGTACCGACAAAAGGACTAGAATTTGCAGAAAATACCATTGAAATTGTTGGAGCTTCTAGTTCGATAGGATCTAGTTTAATAGGATTTTCAGGGTCAGTAATGGTGTCGCCAATATCTGTGTCTTCAATGCCGACTACTGCTACAATATCACCAGCTTGCGCTTCTTTAACTTCTTTACGGCCTAACGACTCAAAAGTAAACACTTGTTTAATGCGTCCGTTTCTTTCGCTGCCGTCATTAGCAATAACCTTAACTTGTTGATTAGCTTTTATCGTACCAGAATAAATACGGCCAATCGCTATGCGTCCTACATAAGAAGAATAATCTAATGTACAAGTTTGCAATGCTGTAGGTCCATCAATATTAACTTCAGGGCCAGGAATGTGCTCTAAGACAGCATCTAACAAAGGGGTCATATCCATATTATCGTCGTCAGGATCTAATCTTGCATAACCGTTGACACCACTGGCGTAAATAACTGGGAAATCTAATTGTTCATCATTGGCGTCTAAATCAATAAATAAAGAAAATACTTCATCGAGAGCCTCGTGAGGTCTGGCACCTTGTCGATCTATTTTATTGACTACTACTAAAGGTTTTAAGCCATGAGACAATGCTTTTTTTAATACAAACCGAGTCTGTGGCATTGGTCCTTCAAATGCGTCAACTAACAATAAAACTCCGTCAGCCATTTTTAGCACACGTTCTACTTCGCCTCCAAAGTCGGCGTGTCCTGGGGTATCAATTACATTTATTTTAACATCTTTATATTTAATCGAAATATTTTTAGACAAAATAGTTATACCGCGTTCACGCTCTAAGTCGTTTGAGTCTAAAACACAATCGTCTACTTCTTGGTGAGAAGAAAAAACATTAGTCGCCTCTAATAATTTATCCACGAGTGTAGTTTTCCCGTGGTCAACATGGGCGATGATAGCGATATTACGAATTGATTCTTGTCTCATTTTCTCTAACCTAGCTTAATAAGGTGGTTTACATAAAATTATGGGATTGTGCCATAGGGCGCAACATTGTAATTGGCAATAAATAAATGTCTAGCTTAATATTAATTTTTAATAATAGCTGTACTAATTGACTTTTTTAACAAACTCAGATTTCAACTTCATAGAGCCAAAACCTGGTATTTTGCAGTCGATATTGTGATCGCCATCTACTAAACGTATTTTTTTAACTTTGGTGCCTACTTTAAGGCTTGTTGAAGAACCTTTGACTTTTAAATCTTTAGCTATGCTAATGGTATCTCCGTCTTGCAATTTTATCCCGTTGGCATCGAGAACAGTTAAATCTTCGTTAGAATGGTCTTCTTCTATATTAAATTCGTGGGAACATTCTGGACAAATCAAAATGGATCTGTCTTCATAAACGTAAGCCGATTGGCATTTTGGGCATGGTGGTAATTCATTCATGGATAAAAGTATAAACATTTTGTCTATATAAAACTATTAATTTATTATAAAATAAAATTATTTTAAGCAGAACTTATTATGTCGTTTAATTTAATTGCAGAATGTTATGATTTGTTGTCAAATCCAAAATCGCGAATATCCAAAGAAAGCGGGTTGTATAAAAAATTAATTAAGCCCAAACAGCGGGCATTGGATTTAGCTTGCGGCACAGGGCCTCAGGCTTTATTTTTGGCAGAACATTGTGAGGCAATTGTAGATGCTAATGACTTATCCTCGGATATGATTGCGTATGCAAAAGAGCATAGAAATCATAAAAATATTAATTATCAAATAGGCGATATGAGTCAAAAATTTGATGGACAATATCAGTTAATAATATGCGTTGGAAATTCTCTTAATTTATTACCGTCTAAAGATTTGGCATATCAAACAATACATAATAGCATTGAGAGTTTGGTTTGTGGTGGCGCATTAGTAGTGCATATAATCAATCCGCAAGCAACCCAAAATCAAAAGGTTAAACGTCTTGAAAAACAAATTAGCCTTGCTAATGGCAAAATAAGTATTACTAAGGTTTTAACTCCGCATAAAACAGGTAGAAATTTGCATATTACATACAAACCTGTTTCAGGTAAGATAGTTGAAGAAGATACAGAATTGTTAGATATCACTAAAGATGAGTTGTTGGATATGTGTTCTGTAGCGGAGGTGTGTCAATTAGACTGTTATGGCAGTTTGGATTGTCAGGCATTTACTAATGAATCATTAGATATTTTAGTAGTTTTGCGTAAATCATAAGATTGTATGTTGCCGTTTCGAGCTATTATCAAAACTGATACGCGTTCAAAAAAAATCCGTATAAAGATAGGTTTAATGGGCGATGTGGTGGTTTCTAAGCCAAAGTACTGTAGTCAAAGTTGTGCTCAAGATTTTGTAAATTTGCATAGTGATTGGATTGAAGCTCAACTTGCTAAGATTAAAGACAGGCGTATGCCATTACAATTGCCTACAAAGATTGATTTGAAGGCAATGGGACAAACTTTTAATATTAAAACTAATATAAGTGGTAGAGGTGTTAAATTGATTAATAATGAAATTATTATTAATCGGTTTAATCAAGATGATATAAAAAAAGATATTTTGCGTTTACAAAAATATATCAAAAAAATTGCCGAAGATTTTATTCCAAAAGAAGTCAAAGCTTTAAGTATGCTTACTAAATTACAACCGCAAACTATTTGTATACGAAACCAACAAACTAGGTGGGGATCTTGTTCTAATAGGGGTTGTATTAGTTTGAATCAGAAATTATTGTTAATTAATCCAACTTTGATGAGATATGTTATTATTCATGAATTATGTCATTTGCAAGAAATGAATCATTCAAAAAACTTTTGGAAATTAGTACAACGATATCAGCCAAATTTTAAAGAGCTTGATAGTAAGTTAGATTTTAATAAATTACCAGTTTGGGCAATAGTAAAATAATTTTGTAAAAAATGGCAGAGAGTAAGGGATTTGAACCCTTGGTACCAGTATTAGGTACGCATCCTTAGCAAGGATGTGCTTTCGGCCACTCAGCCAACTCTCTACTTGGGCGCAGATTATATGCTTTTTTTATAAGTGGGCAAGTATTTTTTTTAATACTTGCCCAATAAAATAAAATTATCCTTTGTAAAGAATATCGGCACCAATAGTGCCTATTAAGCTTTGGCGATATTCTGCACTTTGATACCTTTCTAGGTTGTCTTTAACAAATTTAATTCGATTATCTATATTCAAATTATTGACCAATTCTTGGTTATTTATTTCTTTAAATTCGTTCAAGTTAGCTAGTTGCCGTTTGGCAGATGCTATATCAATTTTTTGTTTGTTATCTAATCGCGCTTTATACCAGTCGCTATTAATTACATAGTCTCTTTCAAATAATCTACGTATTGCAATATCGTCAATTTTTTTGCCGTTAAATTCTCCATTACTCATTATGTGCAATAAAGCTTCAATAGGTGGTATTGCCCCTTTGACCGATCCATCCGCTAAGTATGACTTGGCTACTTTTTCTTGGGCTTCTGCGATGTTTTTTAGACCATCTACATAGTCTTCCATGCTTTGTTTTTCTGGACAAAGCATTTCTTCACTAAAAACAGCGTGGGGGGCATTAAAAATACGACCAAAATAATTACCCATAAAACGTTTGGTTATACGGTAACCTAAACGACTAGCCAGGATAGTTTCGCCATTATATTCAAAGTCTTCTAATTTTTCTAAGCATCCTTCTTGGATTAAAAAATCAGGATTTCTTTCATGCTCGTTTAATCGGCACCAAATTTCAGGTATTAAAAGACTAACATCGTGTTCTACTCGATTGTGAGGGCCAATAAAGCCCGCCGCAGAAGTGTAACCACTATAGCCAGTTAAAATAAAAGATAGTAAGGCATTATTTAAATCGCTCGTTGCAATTAATGCGTTAAAAGGTCCTTTGGTTAGCGCTCCTTCACTGCCAGCGCCTGTTGTCGATGGGCTTTTGCCTGTTAGCGAACATATAAAATCCATAAAAAGTTCAGGCAGTTCCTGAAAATGGATAGGGTTGTATACTGCTAAGGCTCTTATGCCAGCTTCTTTGTCAGCGGGATTATTGCGTCTACCTGCAAGAACAGCGTTGACGGGGTGATGTACAGGTTTGTCAGCAGGTATCATGCGTTCAAGTCTAGTGCTAACATCGGCAATGTAAGGCTCGCGAGGATTAATTACAGAAGGGCTATCTTGTAAATAACGTGGGTTTTTTGATGGTTTACCATCTACTATGCGCGGATGAGAAGATGAAACAAAATAACCGCTTTCTGACTCTTGGGCTGCTTTTAAAATCATATTTTTCATTGGTTCTGTATATGATTCATAACTAATGGCTTTATCTACAATTTCTCTGGCAGCCTTTGTGGAAAGAGGTTCAAAATTAGAGATAAATGAACCATCAGATGCTAAGTCGCTTTCCGCTTGTTTGTCATATCCACGTACAATTGCTTCGTCAGGTCTTTGAAATAATCTATATTCGCAATTTGAAACAATTTTAACACTAGGATTGCTATATTCTTGATCTAAATATTCTAATTGTTCTGCTGGCAAGACTATTGATGAGCTGATATCGTCTTCTAGCTGAATTTTTTCTGAGGGTATAAAATCATGGCGTAAGCGGTACGTGTTCCAAGCCCCTAGATTACTCATACCAACGCGCAGAAAACTACCAACTAGCTTGCGAT
This sequence comes from Planctomycetota bacterium, assembly GCA_027063065.1. Lineage (GTDB taxonomy): Bacteria > Planctomycetota > JAMOSO01 > JAMOSO01 > JAMOSO01 > JAMOSO01. The sequence goes on from JAMOSO010000071.1 coordinate 74,580, forward strand.
CTCCGTGGCGTAATTCATGCCCGTCTTGTCCGTTAATACGATCAACACTAAAGCGCTCTTTCCATGTGTTACCCCATTCAGGTTGATAGAAACGTTTTACATAAAATAAAATATCTTTGATATGATTAGGTATGTTGATAAGCCATTGGTTGAACTCAGGTTTATATTTTTCTGAAGGTGTCAGTAAACGTATAACAGAACCCAACGAGCGTGCAGGGCCTAATATTGGTCTGGCCTTTGAACCAGCACCATTTGGGTGTTCACCTATAAATCTATTGTCGTAATTGGTGTTGATAAGTTCTTCTACAGCAGCCATATCTTTTTCAAAGTCATTGACAAAAATAGGTCCAAAATGAATGGCGTCCCATATTGATTTTGATATTTCTGATTTACCACCACCAGATACGGTCGCTGGTTTGTGGCAAAAAGTCCCTTTGCTAGATGTGCCTACTAAGCGCCAGGAATTTGCGCCAGGGTGTTTTTCTAGTCGTACTTTAAAACCAGTTGGATAAATATATGTTTTATCTCTTAGCAAACGCATTTCGTGTTTTTGCCCGTTTTGATTCCATGTAATTTGTTGCGTTTTTACATGCATTTCAGCGGTTTCATTTAAATATACAATAGAATCAAAATGCTTATCTATGGCATATCCTTCTTTGTGGACTTGAATATTTGTACCCATGGATTTTTTGATATTTTCAAAAGTGTAACCCTTGGCAACTAAGTCTCGGTCTGCATAATAATGCATACCCAAATTATAACTTGCAAATGCTAAAGCACCGCCGGCGTGTTCTTCTTCTACATTGCCCAATAAATTGGCGGCATAACCTATTTGTGTTTTAACTTCTTTTTTACAATAGCCAAAATAATTGTCAGATATTAAAGTGATAATTATGCCGTTTTCATCGCGACAAGTTAATTTAAATGCAGAACCATCGTTGTATAATTCTCCGTCTTGTTTCCAACACATTCCCTCATCTTTTTGGCGTTGAGTTGCATTGTCAATATGTGGTAAACCTAGCTCTTTTTTTGTTATTTTAGTTAGGTGTGGAGCTAAAATAACACATCCTGTATGCCCAGTCCAGTGTTCAACATCTAAGGCTGCGTCATTGGTTGCTAGTGCTGGATTACCAGCATTGCCAAAAATAGATTCTACAAAATCTAAATTACTAATTAATGATGCAGGTGCAATAAAGCGAGTTTCCATAGTTTTAGCTGGGGTAATACCGTTTATAGCTGGAGAGACTATTGGGCGTAACATTAAGGATACAAAAGTGTATGCTTTGTCCTGTTGGCTTGATGTAAAAGGTAATTCTAGTAATTCCTTTGGCGGGTTAAGTGCAATTTTAAGCATTTTAGCAAAGGTTTCTTTGGGGACTGCTTTTTTGTCAAGAGGTATGGGCAAGCCACCTTCCGCAATATGAAAAACCCCTTTTGTGGTGCGTCTATCGCTTTTTGGATTGTGCAAAACGCCTTGTTTAATGCGGTAAGAGGCAATGTTTTCGTTTATATATTCTGTTTTATCCGCTGGTATTGCCATTTCACGGGCTAAACCATGTCTATCTAAATTTAAAGTCAGTGAAGGTAGCTGAGGTATCTCTGTGCAGTCTGCCAAATATGTGTTTAAGAAATTTTGAATTCGTTTGTCAATTGGGCAATGGTGATTTGCCAAAATGCGGTTTTTTTCGCGAAGCCCATCAATTAAATCTGATGCTAATTCTAAAACTTTTCCTTGATTTTGGTTGTAGACAGGCAATCCTAATGATGCTAGTTTTAAATTGATATATAAGATTAATTCTTTGCGTTGTTCGCTATTAAGAGTTTCTACTCCCATGCCCAATGATCTTTTTAGATCCATAATTATCTCCTGATTATCTCTTGATATTCTCGATATAAGAATAGCGGTTGAATTTTTTATTATAACAATAATATAATGACGTGTAAAATTAATCTCTGGCTTAAGTATTTTGCAAGTAATTCGCTTTTATGTGTAAATTGTCTAAAAAAATGTTTTTATTTTGATGACAGTTTAAAAAAATCATTATAACAAACTTAATTAGATGGATTAACTAAGCAGTAAAAATGAAGATGCTGCGAGTACATCTTTTAAATCTGATGAAGTTGCTTATGCTTCCTCGTAAGTAAATACTTCAATAGCAAATGTGGCTGGTGAGTCTACAGATATGTCAAATGTAATAGGAAGTATCTCAAATGAGATTTTTCAAATGGGAGATCATATCAAAGATATCGCCGAAAATTCTGCAAATTCTTCAAATATTGTGCAAGATGCTGATCAAAAGGCTGTGCTTACACAAGAAACAATGGAGAAATTAAAACAGTCTGCACTTTCTATTGGTAAAGTTAATGAAGTGATTACTGATATTTCAGCGCAAACTAAATTGTTAGCTTTAAATGCTACAATTGAGGCGCTAGTGCGGGAGAGGCAGGTAAAGGTTTTGCCGTTGTAGCTAATGAAGTTAAAGATTTAGCTGCTCAAAGTGCTACTGCTACGGAACAAATAGGTGAGAGTATTGATGAAATACAAGATGCATGCGAAGATTCTTATAATGCTATTGTAGAAATTGTAGAAATTATTCGTAAAGTTACTGACATTTCATCTAAAATTGCCAGTTCTACAGAGGAGCAAAGCGTGGCGATTAGTAAAATAGTTAATGAAATTAGTGGGGCAAATGAATCCACAATTAGTATCTCGCAAGGTGTTAAGGGAATATCTGAAAGAATGGAAAATATTAATGATTCAATTACTGGCATTAGTAAAATGGCTGATAATTCTGCTACAAGTGCCCATCAGGCTATAGAACTTTCACAAGAATTAAATAATATAACTACTACATTGACTAATGTGGTAGGTAAATTTAAGGTCTAATAAGGATATTAATTAAGTGCTATGGCTCGTTATTTAAAAGATACTTATATTAGTTCTTTTACGGATTTTGGTTTTAAAAAATTATTTAAACAAGCAGAAATAGCCCAATACACAGAACAAGAATATGACGAATACGAACTAAGCCTAAAATATTATCGCGATTTAAAAAACTCGAAGGTGTAGAAAAAGGTATCGAGAAAGGTATCAAAAAAGGCAAGGAAGAAGGTATTCAGCTTGGCATAGAAAAAGGTACAGAAGAAACCACTATCGCTATGGTTAAAAATCTTAAAAAATCAGGCGTATCAAACGATATAATTTGCCAAGCTACAGGGCTTTCAATAGCAGAGATAAATAAAATCCAATAATTTGATAGCCAATCGATGCTTAATTTTTGCTGTTGTTTTTTCGCCAGATGGTTGGAGAAACCCCCATAGATTGTTTAAAGGCACGGTTAAAGCAGGAGAGTGTGGGGTAGCCACAGGCGACTGAAATATCAATAATTTTATCATTGGTGTTTTCGAGCATAATAAGTGCGGTTTTTATTCGGAATGTTGTAAGGTAGGCGGATGGCGACATACCAATTGCTTCGCGAAAAATCTTGCGAAAATGCGGCGGACTTAGGTGGCAGGTTTGGGCTAGCTTGTCCATATTAAGCGGATGAGAAAAATGATTGGCCATATATTTAATGGCAGGACTAACCCTAAGTATTTGCTCGCGTTTTAGTGGTGGGTTTTTTTTAGGTGCAGACT